>CAMXAS010000021.1 GCA_947179195.1 uncultured Bacteroidales bacterium | reverse complement strand
AGGCGGAGGTCGATGGCCTCGTAGCCGCGGTCAATCTGTTCGATGTTGTGGATGACGCTCTCGCCCTTGGCCGACAGGGCGGCGATGAGCAGGGAGACGCCGGCCCGTATGTCGGGCGACACCATCGAAATGCCTTGCAGCGGCATCTCGTGGTCGAGGCCGATGACGGTGGCGCGGTGCGGGTCGCACAGGATGATGCGTGCGCCCATGGAAATCAGGTTATCGACAAAGAACAGGCGGCTTTCAAACATCTTCTGATGGATGAGTACGCTGCCCTTGGCCTGGATGGCCGTCACGAGCGCGATGCTGATGAGGTCGGGCGTGAACCCCGGCCAGGGCGCGTCGGCAATCGTGGGGATGGAGCCGTCGCGGGAGTTTTCGATGCAGTAGTGCTCCTGCGCGGGGATGAACAGGTCGTCGCCCCGGTAAATCGTCTGCACGCCCAAGCGGGCGAACACCTGCGGAATCAAGCCTAAATACTGCCGTTGCACGTTGCGGACGGTCAGTTCCGACTGCGTCATGGCGGCCAGCCCGATAAAGCTGCCCACCTCGATCATATCGGGCAGGAGCGTGTGGTTCGCGCCCGAAAGACGCTCCACGCCCTCTATCTGCAACAGGTTGGAGCCCATGCCGTGGATGTGCGCGCCCATGGCGCAGAGCATCCGGCAGAGTTGCAGCACGTAGGGCTCGCAGGCGGCGTTGAAAATCGTCGTCGTGCCCTTGCTCAGCACGGCGGCCATGATGATGTTGGCCGTACCGGTCACGGAGGCTTCGTCCAGCAGCATATAGCGGCCCCGCAGCCCGCTCTCCGGCGTCCGCACGTCGAAACTGCGGCGGACGGTGTCGTATTCCACCTTGGCGCCGAGGTTCTCGAAGCCGATGAAGTGCGTATCCAAGCGACGCCGGCCTATCTTGTCGCCCCCGGGTTGCGGCACGATGGCGCGTCCCGTGCGGGCCAGCAGCGGCCCGGCCAGCATGACCGACCCGCGCAAGGCGTTGGCGCGCTGTTCGAAGTCCTCGGTCAGCAGGAAGTCGGTCTCTATGTGTTTGGCCTCGAACGTAAACGTGTGGGCTTCGGGATGCGAGACCGACACGCCGAGGCATTGCACCAGTTCGATGAGTTTAAGCACGTCGCGGATAAGCGGCACATTGCTGATGGTCACTTTCTCTTCGGTCAGCAGCGTGGCGCAAATCACCTGCAGGGCCTCGTTCTTGGCGCCCTGGGGCGTGATACAGCCATTGAGTTTATGGCGTCCGCGAATCTTGAAGGAACTCATCCGGTTTGCAGTTTATTTTATGTTGTTGCGGTTGTTATTGTAGCGTTTGTAGCCGCTGTTGCCGTTGCCGCCGTTGCGGTGGTTATTGCCGTAGTTCCCATAGCCGCTGTGGCCGTTGTTGTAGCGTTTGCCGGCGTTGGGGTTGTCGTAGGGGCTCAGGTTGATGAACTTGTTCTTGCGCTCCGGCGACGGCTTGGCGTAGAAGGCCGAGTTGACCTTGCCGCGGATGGTCTCGTCGTAGAGGATGCGGCCGCCCGACATCAGTTCCAGGTGTTTGGCCAGCACCTCGTCGCGCAGCATATCGTCGTTCCAGGTGTAGTAGAGTTTGCGCATCTGTCCGGCCACCATGTTCAGCAACGTGGTCCGTTCTTCGCCTTCCGGCATCTCGGCGGCCTTGAGGATAAGCCGTTCGATGATGCGGCCGTAGTAGCGGAACCGGATGGGCGAGTTCTTGTACGGGATGGGGCGGCATTTGGCCGTCATCGGCTGACGGTCCGGCATCGGAAACGGCGCGTCGATGTCCAACTTGTAATCGGACATGATGAATAGCTGGTCGTAGAGTTTATGGAGATAGTCGTCCACCTGACGGATGTCGGGGTTGAGCACCTGCATCGACTTGATGATGGTTTGGGCCGCCAAGTTGCGTTCGTGCCGGTCTTCTATCGTCAGGGCGTGCGAAACCATTTCCTGAATGCCCCTGCCGTATTCCGGGAAAATAAGCGGCTTTCTTAAAGTGTTGTATCTCATCGGAAATATTTATGTAAGTCGTCTGAAGAATCCAAATTTCTAACAAATATACGTATTTTCGGGCGAACCTGCAAATCAGGCCGTCTAATAAGGATCCACGTCCACGACGACCCGGCAGCCGCGGTAGTCGGGCAGGGCGGCGAAACGGTCCAAAATAAGCGCGAGCGTCTCTTTCATCGCGTCCAACTGTTTGCCGCGCTCTAATTTGAGCAGGAAGTTCTTGATGTAATACGTGCTGATGCGGCTCACCATCGGGTATTCGGGGCCCAGCACCCGCGCGCCGAACGTCTGGCGCAGCGCGTCGGAAAGCGTGCGGCAGGCGGCGTCGAGCACGGCCTCCTCCTTGTGGCGCACGCTCACCTGCACCAAGCGGCAGTAGGGCGGGTAGAGGAAGCGTTTGCGTTCGGTCAGCTGGGTTTCGAACAGCGCGGTATAGTCGTGGTGCATCACCTGACGGATGAGTTCGTGCTGCGGGCTATACGTCTGCAACACCACTTCGCCCTCCTGCCCGGCGCGGCGGCCGGCGCGTCCGCTCACCTGCGTCATGAGTTGGAAACTCCGCTCGTAGGCGCGGAAGTCGGGAAAGAAAATCAGGTTGTCGGCGTTGAGGATACCCACCACGCCCACGTTGTCGAAGTCGAGCCCTTTCGTAATCATCTGCGTGCCCACGAGAATCTGGATTTTGCGCGCCTCGAAGTCGGCTATGAGCCGTTCGTGGGCGTTCTTGCCGCGCATGCTGTCCATGTCCATGCGTGCCGTGCGGGCGTCGGGAAACAGCACGGCGAGTTCCTCCTCTATCTTCTCCGTGCCCGCCCCCGCCGTGTTCAGGCGCGGCGACCCGCATTCGGGGCAGTGCTCCGGCACGGGTACCGTATAGCCGCAGTAGTGGCATACGAGCGCCCCCTGCCGTTTGTGATAGGTCAGGCTCACGTCGCAGAACTTGCAGTGCGGAATGGCGCCGCAGTCGGTGCAGACCAGGTGGTTGGAGAAGCCGCGCCGGTTTTGGAACAGCAGGATTTGCTTGCCGTCGGCCAAAGCCTGCGTCATCTTCTCGATGAGGAAGGGCGTGAACAGCGTCTTCTGCGATTTGAGGTCGGCCACCCATACCGACGGCAGCTTTACGTCCGCATGGCGTGTAAAGAGCGTGGCCAAGCCGTACTTGCCTTTGAGCGCGTTGTAATAACTCTCCACCGAGGGCGTGGCCGAGCCGAGCAGCACTTTCGCGCCGTGCAGCGCGGAGAGGTAGATGGCCGCGTCGCGCGCATGGTAGCGCGGGGCGGGGTCCTGTTGCTTGTACGAGGTCTCGTGTTCTTCGTCCACGACGATGAGGCCGAGTTTTTCGAACGGCAGGAACAGGGCCGAGCGCGCGCCGAGGATGATGCGGTAGCGGCCGGCGGCCGTGGCCTGCCATATCTCGGTTTTCTCGTGTTCGTTGTATTTGGAGTGATAGACGCCCACCTGTTCGCCGAAGCGGGCTTTGAGCCGCCCTATCATCTGCGCTGTGAGCGCGATTTCGGGCAACAGGTACAGCACCTGCCGGCCGCCGGCGAGCACCTCCTCCATGAGTTGCATATATACTTCCGTCTTGCCGCTGGCCGTTACGCCGTGCAGCAGACAGACGGGCTTGTCGGTCAGGGCCGTCTTGATGTCGGACAGGGCTTGTTGTTGGGGCGCGCTCAGCGTGTTGCGCCGCAGACCGTCGCCATCTTCGGCTATGCCGAGGCGGCTTTGCTGCCGCTGTACGACTTGCAGTACGCCCTTCTTGACGAGGGCGGTCAGGGCGGTAGGGTCGGCGCCCGTCTTGGCGGTCAGCATCGCGCGTTGCACGAGCCCGTCTTCCGTGCGTTGCGCCAACGAGACATAGGCCAACAACACTTCCAGTTGCTTGAACGCCCGTTTCTCCAGACGGTCGAAAATGGCCTGTTGCGCCTCCGGCTTGTCGCGGTAGGCCTCGCCCCACCCCACATAAGCCCGTTGCAGGGGCTTGTAGCGTTCGCTGATTTCCGCCTTCACCCACACGACGTTCTGTCCGCGCAGGCTCTTGATAAGCGGCAGCACCTTTTTCAAGCCCGTCAGGCGTTCGATTTCCCGAATCGTCAGTTGCTCCTGTTGCGCCAGCGTCTTGACCACCGTTTGCTGTACGGCCGTCAGGCTGTCGAGGCAGCCGTCGAACTGCGGGCTGATGACCACCTTGGTCTCGCTGTCGAGTTGGAAGCCGGAGGGCAAGGCGCAGGCCATGACTTCCCCTTCGCTGCACAGGTAATAGTGCGCCATCCATTGCCAAAAGCGGATTTGGAGCGGGTTCACGATGGGGGTTTCGTCAAGGAGCGACAGGATTTCCTTGGTCGTGTGTTCCGGCCGCCGGTCGTGCAGTTCCGCCACGATGCCCGCATACACCTTGCTCGGGCCGAACGGCACGCAGGCCCGCATGCCCACGGCTATCGCGCCGCGCATCTCGGGCGGTACGGCATAGGTAAACCGCTCTTTGAGCGGCAACGGCAGGATGAGGTCGGCGAACAAGGAGGCCATGAATCGGGGGTTATTCGATAATCAGGAAGATATCCTCGTTGTCCCGCTTCATCAGATATTCTTCGCGGGCATAGGTCTCCACAAAGTCGGGGTCGCTCCGGAACTTATGGATTTCCTCCTCGTAGCGTTGGATTTCCTTTTCGTAAAACCGTTTCAGCTCCCGCTGCGCCTTCCGTTCCTTGATGATGTGGTACTGCGTGTTGAGGTCGTTGGGCGCCAGGAGCAGGAACCACAACAGGAACAGCAACACCACGATGACATAGTTGCGGTATCTCCATTGCAGGAAAGCCGAGACGGCGTTTTTTATGTTGTTCCAGAGTTTCTTCATGTCGGGTGGGGCGTGTTCAGGCTGTTTGCATCAAGGCCAGTATCGCGTCGAGATAGTCGCGGTGGTTGGCCAGGCGCGGCACCTTGTGTTGGCCGCCCAGTTTGTCGATTTGTTTGAGCCAGGCGTAAAACGTGCCTTCGGGCACGGCGGTGACGAGCGGCCGTTTGAGCAGGATGTCGCGGTGGCGTTTGGCCTCATAGTCGCTGTTGATGGCCTGCAACCGCCGGTCCAAGCAGTCGGTAAACGCCGCCATGTCCCGCGGGGCGCGCTTGAATTCAATCAGCCATTGGTGGCACGCGCTTTCGCGGCCATCCAAAAAGACGGGGCCGGCCGTGTATTCCGCTATTTCCGCGCCGGTCTCTTGGCAGGCGTATTGCAGCGCGTGGTCGGCGTTGTCCACGATGACTTCCTCGCCGAACGCGTTGATGAAATGCTTGGTGCGGCCGCTCACTTGGATGCGGGCGGGGCGCAGCGACGTAAACACCACCGTGTCGCCGATCATGTAGCGCCACAGGCCGGCGTTGGTCGAAATCAGCAGCGCGTAGTGCTGGCCAACCTCCACCTGTCCGATGTGCAGGCAGCGGGCGTCGGGCTTGAGCGAGAGGCCGTCTTCGGCCACGTCTTCCACGGGCACGAACTCGTAGAAGATGCCGTAGTCGAGCATCAACAGCATATCCTGTTCTTCCGTCGCCTTGAGCGGTCGGTCCTGCATCGCGAAAAAGCCCTCGGAAGCGTTGTAGGTCTCGACGAAATGGAAGTCCGGGTGGCCGAGCAGTTGGATGAACTGCGCGCGGTAGGGCGTAAAGCTCACGCCGCCGTGGAAAAACACCTCCAAATCGGGCCATACCTCCGCGATGCACGGTTTGCCGGTCTGTTCCAAGATGCGTTGCAGCAACACCATCGTCCACGAGGGGACGCCCGCCATTTGCGTGATGTGCGCCGGTATCACGGCTTCGGTCATCGCGGCCATTTTGCTTTCCCATTCGTCCATGAGCGCGATTTTCAGGCTCGGCGCCCGTTTGATTTGCGCCCAAAACGGCAGGTAGTTCATGATGATGGCCGACACGTCGCCTTCCGTTATTTTGGGATGGATGGAGGGGTGCAGGCTGCCGCCCATGGCCAGGTTCTTGCCCGAAAGGATTTTGCTGTCCGGATAGTTGCGCAGGTAAAGCGCGAACATATCGATGCCGCCCTTGTAGTGGCAGCCTTGCAGGGCTTCGCGGCTTACGGGGATGAATTTGCTCTTGTCGGAAGTCGTGCCCGACGATTTGGAGAAATTGCGGATCAGGCCGGGCCACAAGATGTCGGGTTCGCCGCGCCGCATCCGGTCGATATAGGGCTTGAGGTCGTTATAGGGCAGAACCGGCACGTGCCGTTTGTAGAGGTTGTGCCAGCTTTCGAGATCGGTGCCACGGAGGCCGCCAAAACCGTAATCGCGGCCGAATTGGGTCTTGGCCGCCGCATGGAGCAGCGCGGCCAGGGTCTTGGCTTGCAAGGCTTCCGCATCCTGTCCGTAACGTGCGATGGCGTTGAGACGCGGTTTGAGAAACGGGCTGACGAATCGGTTGATCATGGCATTCCCCCTTTCTTCCTGAGGACTTTATTTCGGCGCCTTTTTAAGCAGGTAGGCCGCAATCAGGCCGTAGATAATGAGCGGCATCCAGGCGGCCAGCCATACCGGGAAGTTGCCGATGGTGGCGAACACTTTGGCGAATTGCATGAACAGGATGAACGTGAAGGCCAGCGTGATGCCGATGGCCAAGTTCAGCCCCATGCCGCCCTTGCGGTTCTGACGGATGGAAAGCGACACGCCGATAAGCGTCAGGATGACGGCCGCGAACGGCTGCATGAAACGTTGCCAGCGTTCGTATTCGAAGAATTTGGCGCGGTTGGAGCCCCGCATACGTTCCTGCGCGATGTATTGGTTCAACTCCTTCAGGTTCATCTCCTCCACCTTGAGGTAGTCTTTGGCGAAATCCAAGGGCATCAGCGGCAAATCCAGTTCAATATAGGGGCCGGTCTCCACCTTTTCGCCCACGGGCAACAGCGTGCGTTTCACATAGTCGGTGGCGACCCAGCGGCTGTTGGCCGAATCGTAGCGGATGGTGGCCGAGTTGAATTTGTCGATGAGTTGGCGGTCTTTAATCGTCTCCATGCAGAATTTGCTGCCGCTTTGGTTGGCCTGGTGGAACGTGGCGACGTAAAAATACGTGCTGTCGTCGTAGCGCAGGTGGATGTCGGAGCCGGAGTTGATATAGCGTTGGCGCATATGGATGCGTTCGAACGCCAGTCGGTCTTTCGTCATGTCGGGAATCAGGAAGTTGGCTAAGTAGAGGTTGAACAACCCGATGATGACGGCCGAAATGACGTAAGGCACGAGGAAACGCGAGAAATTGATGCCGGAACTGAGGATGGCGATGATTTCCGAGTTCTGCGCCAGGCGCGAGGTGAAGAAGATGACCGAGATGAAGATGAACAGGAAGCTGAACATATTGACCAAAAACGGCAGGAAGTTCAGGTAGTAGTGCACGATGATGCCTTTCAGCGGCACGTTCTTTTCCACGAAAACGCCTATCTTCTCGGAAATGTCGAAAACGATGATAATGATGACGATCAACGCGATGGTCGCGAAGAAAGTCCCTAAGAACTTACGGATGATATAGCCGTCTAACTTGTTCATCTTGCAAAGATAATGATTTTTTGATTTACGGACGTTTTTTGCGTTTGCCGGGACGGATTTGCTTGTGGCGCAACGTCCAGAACGGACACAGGCAGATGTACAGCCATTCGAAGAAGGGCGCGCCCCACCACAGGCGGCTTTCGCCTAACTGACGGTGCGCCTTGTAGCGGGTGACGAACTGGAACAGGCTTTTGAGCAGGATGCAGAGGACGAACAGCCCGGCGGCGAGCAGGCAGTAGGGGCCCTCCGGAAAGCGGGCGAGCAGCGTGTAGAGCAGCCAGCCCACAAAGCACAGATGGTAGCCGAACATCGCATAGCGGTAGAGGGCGCCCGCTTTCCGCGCCGCGCTCGGCCGCCAATTGCAGGCGTTGAGGTACTGCCGTTCTTCGCGCAGCCAGTGGCCGAACGGGAGCCGCGAGGTGTAGCGCAGGCGCGCGGCCTTGGCCGCGAGGGCCCCCGCTTCCTCCGGCGCGGCAAGGTAATGGGCGAAGACGTCGTAGTTGCCGCCGTTGAGCGTATAAAACGCCGTATAGCCGTGGTGTTGCAGGAAGATATCCTTGTGGTAGATCAGCGCGTGGCGCGAGGCGGCGCAGGGTTTGCCCGCCAAAATCAGGCCGAGGCTCTGCAGGATGCGTTCGTCGTGGAAGTAACGCGCCAACGCGCTGCCTTGCCGCGCCGGGTAGAGGCTGTAGCCGGCCAGCACCTGCGTGTTGTCGCCGATGGCCGCCGCGATATGGGTCAGGCAGTCCTGGTCTTCGGGCCGGCAGTCCGCGTTCGTCAGCAACACATACGGATAGGCCGCCGATTTAAGCCCGATCGAGAGCGAGAATTTCTCTTGGTCGAAAAAATTGATGTTTTGGTTGACCTGCACGCATTTGAGCCGTCCGTGCGGGTCTTCCATGCCGTTGAGCAACAGGTTCAGGTCGTCGTCGGTATAGTCATAGACGACGATGACTTCCGATTGCGCGTAGGTTTGGTCGAGCCAAAACGGCAGGTTCTTTTTCAGGTTCTCGTATTGGTTCTGACCCGAAATAACCACCGAAATGCCACGGCCTTCCGTACCGCCGGGCGCGGTGTCCGCCGCGGGTTCCGTTTCAGGCTGCGGCCGCCGTTTATACACGGGGCGGTAGAACCGCCAGTAAAAACTGATGAGGCAAAGGGTGCAGACCAACAGACCGCCCAATAAGACGCCGTCCCACCAACTGAAATAAGCCCATATCTGTTCCATACAGTCGTTTTTTGCGGTTCTCGGCGGTTTCTTGCGACTATCAAGAGGATAGGGAGCGCCGAAAACAAAAGGCAAATTTATGGAAACTTCGGCAAAATAACTATTTTTGTCCCCCACACTTACACATCTATGTTGAAATTCGAATTACAGGCCACCGACCCCAAGTCCGGCGCCCGCGCCGGCTTAATCCACACCGACCACGGCGATATTCCCACGCCTATTTTCATGCCGGTGGGCACGGTGGGTTCGGTCAAGGCCGTCCAGATACCCGACCTCAAAACGGAAATTGACGCCAAAATCATTTTGGGCAACACGTATCACCTGTATCTGCGGCCCGGCTTGGATATTTTGAACCGTTGCGGCGGCCTGCACAAGTTCAACGGCTGGGACCGCCCGATTCTGACCGACAGCGGCGGCTTTCAGGTCTATTCGCTGTCCGGCACGCGCAAACTCAAAGAGGAGGGCGTCACGTTCCATTCCCACATCGACGGGTCGGTGCATCTGTTCACGCCCGAAAAAGTCATGGACATAGAGCGTTGCATCGGGGCCGACATCATGATGGCCTTCGACGAGTGCACGCCTTTCCCCTGCGCCTACGACTATGCCGAGAAGTCGATGCACCTGACGCACCGTTGGCTCGACCGCTGCGTGAAACGCTACCGCGAGACCGAGCCGCTTTACGGCTACCATCAGGCCCTGTTCCCGATTGTGCAGGGCAGCGTTTACAAAGACCTGCGCCGCATTTCGGCCGAGAAAATCGCCTCGGTGGGCGCGGAGGGCAACGCCATCGGCGGGCTGTCGGTGGGCGAGCCCAAGGAAGTCATGTACGAACTGACGGAGCTGGTGTGCGGCATCCTGCCGGCCGACAAACCGCGCTACCTCATGGGCGTCGGCACGCCCGAAAACATTTTGGAGGGTATCGCCCAGGGCGTGGATATGTTCGACTGCGTGATGCCGACGCGCAACGGCCGCAACGCGATGCTGTTCACGAAAAACGGCATCATGAATATGCGCAACCGCAAGTGGGCCGACGATTTCTCGCCCATAGAGGAAGACGGCGAATGTTATGCGGACCATTGCTATACGAAAGCCTATCTGCGGCATCTGTTCACGGCCGGCGAATATCTCGGCCCGATGATTGCGAGCCTGCACAACCTCGCGTTCTACCTGTGGCTCGTGCGTGAGGCGCGGCAACACGTCCTCTCGGGCGACTACGCCTCTTGGAAAGCCGTGATGGCCCCGCGCCTGATGACGCGTCTATAAGCCGGTTTCGGCTTCAATCTCCACCCAAAGGTCGTCGCGGCAGACGTCGCCATAGACGATTTGGCAGATTTCTTTCGGAAAACGTCGGTATAGCATTTCGGCGAGATGCCGCGCCTGGTCGGCGTGGACGGCCGATTTCAGATAAAGGCGGATGCGTCGGTAATGCGGCGCGGCGGGGTCTGCCGTCGCCACGAGCCGTTCGATGGATTGTACCGTGTTTTCGAGTTGCTTATCCGGCGAGGTCGGGTCCAGCGTCCGTTCGCCGGCGATGGAGGCCGTGCCGGACACCCAGCAGCAGAGCGGGAAGTCGGGCGCGGGCTTGGCGGCTTTGGCATCCTTCTGTGTCTGCATGCGGGCGCGGCTGAACAGGGGCGGGGTCTTGGCGTCCTTACCCACGAGCACGCGGTCGGTATAGTCGAACGCCTCGGTCTGCACGGGGCTTTTGAGTGCGGGCGGCAGGTGTCCGTCCGCCGATTCGAACAGCACGGCGTCGATGATGATGCCGGCATAGTCGCAACCGATGCCCGTGGCCGCGGGATAGACCGGCTCCCGTTTGTGGTTCTGATAGAACGCCTGTCTTACCGTATTGAATTCCTGATAATTCTGTTTCAGTTCGCCCGTCTTGCCGTGCGGGTTGAGGTCGAGAATCTGCCCGATGTAATTCCATTGACGGATGACGTGGTCGAACCGCAGACCCACATGGTCAATCCAGTGTTGCAGGTCGTTCAGGCAATGCAATCCGGCCGCGTAGGCCGCCGACATCTTGATGCCTTTCATCTGCGCGTAGGGCGTGGCGAAGCCGGAGCACCAGAACTGGCGGCAGCCGTAGCCGTCCAAACGCACGTAAGGCAGGTTGTCGAACCACTCGTAATAGGGCTTGATATTGCTGTCGTTCAGATAGAAGACGTCCACCGAAATCCAGTCTTTCGTCAAGGGCGGCTGTTCCACCACCGTAACGGCCGGCACGCCCGACAGCGTCTTGCACGCTTTCAAACGGCGGGCGATGGCGCGTTGCAACCGCCGGCAGTCGGTACGGCGGTCCGTCAGTTTGGCCGCAAAGACAACGACCTTGACGAGAAACCCGTCGTGGGCGGCGTCGAACCGGCGGATAGCCTCCACCGTCTCGTCGGCGGGGGCGGTTCCGAACGGCAGGTCGAGCCGTGCGTAGCGTATGGCGTGGTTCGGCATGGTTTGCATCATATGCAAATATACAAAAAATCGTAAATTTGCACGATAAAGATGTTTTTGGCATAACGTTATGGAAAAGGTAGCGGTTTTACTGGGGATGTATTTGGTCGTGCCGGCCCTGCTGATGTTCCTGCAGGCGCGCTGGCCCGCGGTGCAGAAAGTCGGGGTGATACTGCTGGCCTATGCCGTCGGCATCGTGCTGTCCCTGACGGGCTTCTCCCGGAGTGCCGATGCGGAAACGGCGCAGCGACTGGTCGTCCTGAAAGCCGTGTTGCAAAACGTCTGCGTGCCCTTGGGCATCCCGCTCTTGCTCTTTTCGTCCGATTTCAAACAATGGCGCCGCCGTTGGAAACAGGTGGCCGTGGCCTTCGCCGTCGGCATCGTGGCCGTCATGGCGGCCGTCACCGCGTCCTATTACCTGTTCAGGGGGCAGGGCATCCCGGAATTGGAGAAAGCGGCCGCGCTCATGGTGGGCTTCTATACGGGCGGCACGCCCAACGTGGCTTCGCTCAAAATGGCTCTGCAACCCTCGGCCGAAACCTTCCTGCTCGTCAATTCGTTTGAAATCGTCATCACGTTCGTGCTGTTGGCCTTCCTCATCGGGGGCGGCTATAAGCTCGTGCGGCGGTGGTTGCCTTATGCCGAACCGTCGTCTGCGGTGACGGCCGCGCCCGTTAACCTTCGGGAAACGTTGGTCGCTCGTCGGGCGGTGGCGCGGGCCGGCAAGGTGGAGGATTACCGGTTCATGTTCCGCAAGCCGATGCTCAAGGGTTGGCTTTGCGCGTTGGGGTTGGCCGTCCTCATCGCGGTCGTCGCCGTGGCCGTCAGCCTCCTGTTCCCGCTCGATTACCGCGTGGTGGCCATCGTACTCACCATCACGACGCTGAGCATCGCGGCCTCGTTTTCCGAGCGCGTCCGCCGTTTGCCCAAGAGCTTCGAGTTGGGGATGTATTTCATCCTCGTGTTCAGCACCGTCATCGCGTCCGATTTCAACGTGGAACACCTCGGCACGGTGGCCGACAAACTGTTTTATTTCATCGCGGCGGTGCTCGGCCTGAGCCTCGTGCTCCATTTCCTGTTGGCCAAACTCTGCCGCGTGGAGGCCGACACGTTCACGATTTCGATGACGGCCCTGATCTTTTCGCCGCCTTTCGTGCCCACGGTGGCCGGCGCGATGAAGAACCGCGCCTGTATGCTTACGGGCATCGTCGTCGGCTTGCTGGGCTACGCATTGGGCAATTATCTGGGCATCGGATGGTATATGCTCATCAGTTGATAACACCTTTAACCGCAGATATACATGGTCTATTTCAATATCGTAGAAAAACGCTCCATCTATTACCGCTTTTGGCGCCGTTGGTTCGGACGCTTCTTTTCCGCCGTCTATTACCGGAAGTTCGTCGTGCAGGGCACGGAGAACCTGCCGCCCGTGGGCACGCCCTACATGATTGTGAGCAACCATCAGAACGGCTTGCTGGACGCGCTCTGCATCCTGTTCGGCCTGCCGGAACGCCATACGCCGATATTTTTGGCGCGCTCCGACATCTTCAAAAAGCCGTTCGTAGCCAAACTGCTTTGCTTCTGCAAGATTCTGCCTATCTACCGGCAGCGTGACGGCAAGGAACAGCTTGGCAAGAACGAGGCGATATTCGATTTCGCCGCCCGCATGATAGGCGAGGGGGCGGCCGTCAGCCTGTTTCCGGAGGGCCACCATCAGGAAGGCCATTATTTAGGGCGGTTTAAAAAAGGCTTTGCGCGTATCGCGTTCGATGCGGCCGAGCGCAAGTGTTTTCCCGCCGATATGCTCGTGGTGCCGGCGGCCAACCACTATGTGCGTTACCGTGGGCACCGCACCGAAGCCATGCTCATGTTCGGCAAGCCGGTGCGTTTGGCCGACTACTACGCGGCCTACCGCGAAAATCCGGTGCGTGCGATGGTGCTGTTGGCCGAGGAGTTGGAAACCCGCGTCCGCGGCATGATGCTCGATATGCCTTACCCGGAACGCTATGCGGCTTTGGACGCTTGGCGCGAGTTGGCGCGCGACCCCGGACTGACCGACGTGGAAGCCATGTTGCAGGCCGATAAGGCTTGGGCGGATCATGTGCGGACGTTGCCCGAAGCCGAGGTGGAACGGGCCTGCGCGACCGCGGTGGCGGTGTCGGCGCAACTCAGGCAGAAGGGGTTTTCGCCGTCCGAATGGCCCGTCAAGGTCAAAATCAAGGATTTGCTGACCCATGCGCTCTGCCTGGTGATTTACGCGCCTTTCGCGTTGGCCGGCCTGCTGTTGACCGCCGTGCCTTTCGGCATCAGTTGGCATTTTGCCGGCAAGTTCAGCAAGGCGGCCAAGACCGATATG
>CAMXAS010000020.1 GCA_947179195.1 uncultured Bacteroidales bacterium | reverse complement strand
CGTCCATATCGCCCGCCTCGCGGCGGCCGACCGCAGCGGCAGGGCGTCCATCAGCGGCGCGAACCCGAAAATCCGTTTCCGCGCCCTCTCCAGCTGGTTCTCGTTATTTTCTTTCATATCGCATCAAAACTAAAAAAGCGGCCCTGTGCGGAACCGCTTTTTCTAATGTAGTCGTCCGAGGGCTTATTCGGCAGCCGCTTCGGCCTTGGGCGCTTCAACCACGTTACGCGTCGTCTTCACCATCACCACCGTCGTCGAAGGCGCTTCAAGCAGTTCGTACTGGTCGGAAGCCAGGTCACGCACCTTGATTTCGTCGGCGATATCCAGTTTGGAGATATCCACGCGGATGATTTCCGGCATCTGTTTCGGCAACGTGCGGACACGGAGCTTACGCATACCCTTGTACAGCTTACCGCCTTTGAGTACGCCGGGCGCGCTGCCTTCTATGCTGAGGGGCACCGCCATCGTGATGGGCCGGTGGTCGGACAAAATAAAGAAATCCACGTGCAACAGGTTGCCGCTTACCTTGTGGAATTGGGCTTCCTGTACAATCGTCAGGATTTTGTTACCGTTCAGTTCGAGTTCCACGAAGCAGATTTCCGGCGTGGAGAACAACGGGCTCAACACCTTTTCTTCAGCATAGAAATTCTGCGGCTCGCCTACGCCGTAAACCACGCAGGGGATCATACCCTTTTCGCGCAGGATTCTTGCATCTTTTTTCCCTACGTGCTCACGGAGAGCACCGCTAATAGATACAGTTTTCATAAAATGGTTTGTTTATAGGTTTTGTTAAATCTCAATGTTTAGCGCAAGATGTTCTGGAAATCGGTCTCGTAGGCCCATTTCGCAAATTCGATGTCCTTGCGCGCCTGCGCTTTCAGGGCCGAGTTTTCGGCAAAGGCTTTCGTCAGCGCGGCGATGGCTTCGGCCTTGTTGTCCTGGCGGGCGGCGCAAACCGCGAGCAGGTAAAGCCCGTCATCGTCTATCGGGTTCATGCAGTTCAACGTCGCCTTGGCCTGTTCGATGTCGCCGTTCAGCAACTGGGCCAACGCCAGGTTGCAGTGGCAGTTCCGGGCCGAGAGGTTCGACACGGCCACACCGTAGCGGCCTTCCTTGATGGCGATGATGCCCATGTTCTCCTGCGCTTCGGCGCAAGCGGCGGCGCTTTCAAACAGCGATTTGGCGTTGTCGAAGTCCCCCTTGGCCAAGGCCAGGGCGCCCATGTTGTTCAGGATATGGGCGTTGTTGGGCTGCATCCCGTTGGCGGTTTCCAGCAGCGACTGGGCTTCGGCCAATTTGGCTTCTTCCTTCATCAGGATGTTCGCCAGGTTCACGTAAGCGCGGTAGTCGTCGGGATAGATGCGGATGGCCGCCATGTAAATGGCCAGCTGTTGGGCCGGGTCGTCGTTCAGCACCGCACCGTAGAGCAGTTCGTTCAACTTCAGGGAGTCGGGCGCGGTCAACGAATATTCGGCAATCTGTTCGTCCGGACGTTTGGGTTCGAGGAAGTCCACGTGGATTTCGCTCCGGCGCAGGGACGGCAGGATGTCGTCTTCGATTTCCTTATAAATCACCGTCATGTTGCGGATTTCCTGTTCGCGCGTCGCCTTGTCGGTGTGCGAGGAAATCACGTTGATAATCGTGTTCTTGTCGGCGATGCTCGAGGCGCGCAGGTCGGCGAGGAAGCCTTCCCAGTCTTCGCCCATCGACTGCGTCTGCATATCGATGTCCTGTTTGAGGCTGTTGGGTTTCACCTTCATGGCGCGGGCGCGCTGGTTCAGGAACTTGTTATAGGTATCCATGAAATATTTTTCGGCCGTCTTCACGCGGTTGTCCGACAGGTTTTGGTTGCGGCTTTCCTCGCCTTCGGGGGAAGCCCAGGCGTTGATTTGCACCTGCTTGATTTGCATACCCGTCTGCAAGAGCGAATCCAAGGCCTTGATGCCGGCTTTGGTTTCGGCTTTCTTGTTGAGCGGCAAGTTCCAGTTCAGGTTCGCCATATCCACGAGGAAGAAAATCGTCGCGTCGTGCGGAATCACGGTCTCTTTCTCATAGCCGTGGTCTTCCACCGCCAGCGCGACGTCGAACTTGTCGATGCGCGAGGCCGTGATCATCGTACCCTGCGCCACCGGCGTTTCGCCCAAACGGACGTTGCCGGATACCTGGGCGGCCTCCGCTTCGTTCGTCACCTGCATATTCTTGGCTTTCTTCTCCATATAGGCCACGGGGTTCAGCACCAGCTGGCTCTGTTCCATGCCTTCCTGATAGTCGATTTCATCGGTATAGGTAAAGCTGCCGCCGTTCGCGCTGCCGATCATCGTGCCTTGGCCTTTCGTCTTTTCGCCTCTCAGCACCATCGGTTTCATCAGGATGGAACCGCCTTCGTAGTTCAAAGCGGGCTGGAATACGACCATCGCTTTCGTAACGAAATACTTAGGCTGGTAGTTGCCCTTGATTTCCACCTTGATTTTATCGCCCTGCATTTCCAGAGGATTCGGTGTCGCTACGTATTTGGCCATCGTCGAATGGTTGGCGACCATCTTTTTGAGGCTCTCGCAGGAACTGAATGCCAATCCGGCGGTCAGCAACACGCAGATGAGACTGGCGACTTGCAACTTTTTCATTTGTCTATCAGTTATTTATGTTTAAAGAAACACTATGCGCGGCCGAAACCGCGCATAGTCCAAACTCGCAAATATAAGAAATATTGTAGTGAAATGGAAATTTCCTACTTATAATCGCTGTACAGGCTGGAGATGCTTTCGTTGTTCTCCACGCGCTTGATGGCTTCCGCCAAGAGCGTGGCCGTGGACAACTGTCTGATTTTCTTCGACGGGCGCGAAAGCGGAATCGTGTCGCTTACAATCAGTTCCTCCATGTTCGACTGTTCGATGCGGTCGATGGCGTTGCCCGAAAGCACGGGGTGGGAAATCATGCCGCGCACGCTCTTGGCGCCGTTGGCCAAAATCAGGTCGGCCGCCTTGATAAGCGTGTTGCCGGTGTCGAGGATATCGTCCACCAAAATGACGTTCTTGCCCGCCACGTCGCCGATCAGTTCCATGCGGTCAACCACATTGGGTTTGGAACGCTGCTTGTAGCAAATCGCGAAGCCCGTGCCGAACGTCTTGGCGTACATATTGGCGCGGCGCGTACCGCCCGTGTCGGGCGAGGCGAACATCAAATCCTCTATGTTCAGTTCCTTGAGGAAGGGCACGAAGATGGACGAAGCGTAGAGGTGGTCCACCGGCATTTCGAAGAAACCCTGGATTTGGTCGGCGTGCAGGTCTATCGTAATGACGCGCGAAACGCCGGAAGCCGTCAGCAGGTTGGCCACCAACTTGGAGGTAATCGGTACCCGCGGCTTGTCCTTGCGGTCCTGACGCGCGCATCCGAAATACGGAATCACGGCGATGATCTTACGCGCGGAAGCCCGTTTGGCCGCGTCCACCATCATCAAAAGTTCGAACAGGTTGTCCGCGGGCGGGAACGTGGACTGAACGATAAAGACATCGGCGCCCCGTACATTGTCCTCATAACAGGTCTGGAATTCGCCGTCCGCAAACGTAAAGACGTTCGATTTGCCCAGTTCCGAACCGTAGGCCTGCGCTATCTTCTCCGCGAGGTAGCGGGTGGCCCGGCACGTAAAGATTTTAACTTTTGTGTTGGTTTCCATTGTTTTATTGAATGTTTTTATTGTATCGGTTTGTGTTTTTATCTCAGTTGGAAGTCGCGGCCCAGGTATTTTTCGCGCACCTCGGCGTCGGCGGCCAAATCTTTCGAGTTGCCTTCCTTGAGGATGCGGCCGTCGTAGAGCAGGTAGGAGCGGTCGGTAATCGACAGCGTCTCGTGCGCGTTGTGGTCGGTAATCAGAATCCCGATGTTTTTCGACTTGAGCTGCATGACGATGTTCTTGATGTCTTCGATGGCAATCGGGTCGATGCCGGCGAACGGTTCGTCGAGCAGGATGAAGTTGGGGTTGGCGGCCAGCGAACGCGCTATTTCGGTACGGCGGCGTTCCCCGCCCGAGAGGCTGATGCCCTTGGTCTTGCGCACGTGTTCGATGCCGAATTCGGTCAATAACTGTTCCAGGCGTTCCTTGCGGCGCGCCGGGTCCTTCTCGGTAAATTCCAGAATGGCCATGATGTTGTTCTCCACCGACATCTGTCTGAAGATGGAGGCCTCCTGCGCCAGGTAGGCGATGCCCATCTGCGCCCGCTTGTACATGGGCAGGCCCGTGATGTCCTGCTCGTCGAGGAAGACGCGGCCCGAAAGCGGCTTAATCAGCCCCACGATAATATAGAACGAGGTCGTCTTGCCGGCGCCGTTGGGCCCCAGCAGCCCCACGATTTCCCCTTGCTTGACTTCGATGTTCACGCGGTTCACCACCGTTCGCTGGTGGTAGGTCTTGACGATGTTCTCGGTGCGGAGTATCATATAAAATGCCGTTTATCCGTTATATAATGCCTTCTCTTACCAAATCGTGCAGGTGGATGATGCCGACGTACCGCTGTCCGCTGTCGGTCACCAATACCTGCGTGATATTGTTTTCTTTCATGATTTTCAAGGCCTTGATGGCCATCTCGTCCTCATGTATCGTTTTGGGCGTGCGCGTCATGACGTCCTCGGCCAACGTGCTGTCTAGCGACAGGTTCTTGAGCAGCATCCGCCGCAGGTCGCCGTCGGTGATGATGCCCGCCAGCCGCTCGCCGTCCAATACGGCCGCCGAACCCAGGCATTTGGACGAAATCTCCGTAATCACGTCCTTGAGCGGCGTTTTGAGGCCCACGGCCGGCCGTTCGTTCAGACGCGACAGGTCGCGCACCCGCAGGTACAGCTGTTTGCCCAGCGTGCCGCCGGGATGGTAACGCGCAAAGTCTTCGGGCGTGAACCCGCGGCATTCCAGCAGGGCCACGGCCAGGGCGTCGCCCAACACCAACTGCGCCGTCGTGCTCGTCGTGGGGGCGAGGTTGTTCGGGCAGGCCTCGCGGTCGACCGTGCAGTTGAGCACATAGTCGGCTTCCTTGGCCAGGAACGACTGCGTGTTGCCCACCAGGGCCACGAGCCGGTTGCCGAAACCCTTGATGAGCGGTACCAGCACCTTGATTTCGGGTGTCTGTCCGCTTTTGGAAATGCAGATGACGATATCGTCGGGCTGGATGATGCCCAAATCGCCGTGTATCGCGTCGGCCGCGTGCATGAAGATGGCCGGCGTGCCCGTGGAGTTGAGCGTGGAGACGATTTTGACGCCTATGTTGGCGCTCTTCCCGATGCCCGTTACGATGACCCGGCCTTTGCAGTGCAGGATCTCCGTGACGACGGCGGTAAAGTTATCGTCAAGATAGTCAACGAGTTTGCCTATCGCTTTCGCTTCGCTCAAGATACACTTGCGAACGATTTCCAAAATATTGCTTTTATTTTCCAACAATTCGTTGTAACTTTGAAAGACATTTTGCGGGTACAAAAGTAAGCATTTTTTCATAAAGTTGACGGGTATGGAAGACCAGCGGGATTTTCTACACGAAGCCTTGCAGCGCATCTTCGGATTCTCCCATTTCAAGGGGAATCAGGAGGCGGTCATTCGTCAGGTACTGGCCGGTCAGGACGCTTTCGTCATCATGCCGACGGGCGGGGGCAAGTCCATGTGCTACCAGTTGCCGGCCCTCATCATGGAGGGTACGGCCATCATCGTCTCGCCGCTCATCGCCCTGATGAAAAACCAGGTGGACGCCGTCCGCAGCTTCGGGGCCAAGTCCGACATCGCCCACTACCTCAATTCCTCGCTTTCCCGCGCCGAAATGAAACAGGTCAAGGACGACCTGCTGGCCGGCAAGACCAAAATGCTCTACGTCGCGCCGGAAACCCTCACCAAAGAAGACAATCTGGAACTGTTCCGCAGCATCAACGTCTCGCTCGTGGCCATCGACGAGGCGCACTGCATCTCGGAATGGGGGCATGATTTCCGCCCCGAATACCGCCGCATCCGTCCCATCATCGACGCCATGCCCAAGAAAGTGCCCATTTTGGCGCTCACGGCCACGGCCACGCCCAAGGTTCAGAAAGACATCCAAAAGAACCTCGGCATGATGGATGCCCGCGTGTTCCTCTCATCGTTCAACCGCGCCAACCTCTATTACGAGGTGCGCCCCAAGACGAAGGACATCGACCGCGACATCGTCAAGTTCATCAAGACGTCGGGCCTCAAATCGGGCATCGTCTATTGCCTGAGCCGCAAGAAAGTGGAGGAGTTCGCGCAGATACTGTGCGCCAACGGCATCAAGGCCCTGCCGTATCACGCGGGCTTGGACTCGCAGACGCGGGCCGAGAACCAGGACAAGTTCCTCATGGAGGAAATCGACGTCATCGTGGCCACGATAGCGTTCGGCATGGGCATCGACAAACCCGACGTGCGCTTCGTCATCCACTACGATATGCCCAAGAGCATAGAGGGCTACTATCAGGAAACGGGACGTGCCGGCCGTGACGGCGGCGAGGGCCGCTGCATCGCGTTCTATGCCGAGCACGACATCATGAAGTTGGAGAAATTCCTCAAGGACAAGCCGGTGGCGGAACAGGAGGTGGCCAAGCAACTCATGGCCGAAACCGTGTCGTATGCCGAAACGGGGATGTGCCGCCGCAAGAACATCCTGCACTATTTCGGCGAGGAATACCCGTCCGACCATTGCGGCAACTGCGACAACTGCTGCCATCCGCGCGAGCGTGTGGACGCCACCGAGGACGTCCGCTATTTCCTTTCGCTCGTGGAGGAAACCAAGTCGCAGTTCAAGATGGACCATATCATCAGCATCGCGATGGGCAAGATGAGCCCCGATGTCAAGAAATGCCAGCACCACCTGTTGCCGCGCTTCGGCGAAGGCAAGGGCAAGGAGCAGAATTACTGGAAGGCCGTGGGGCGGGAAAGCCTGATCGAGAACCTGATGGAGAAGGATATCGAGAACTACGGCATCCTGCGGCTTACCGACAAGGGGCGTGCGTTCATGGAACATCCCTACGAGGTGCGGGTCACGAAAGACCACGACTACGAATCGGATACGGAGGAGGCCATGAAAGGCGGGGGCGGCGTCCAGGGCGGCGATACCGTCGATAACGTGCTTTTCATCATGCTCAAGAACCTGCTCAAGGACATCTCGCAGAAAGAGAAGCTGCCGCCTTACGTCATCTTCCAGGAACCCTCGTTGGAGGACATGACGGTACAGTACCCGGTTACGATGGAGGAAATGACGCACATCACGGGCGTGGGCGTGGGCAAGGCGCAGAAATACGGTCAGCCGTTCATCGACTTGATTAAGAAATATGTGGAGGAAAACGAGATAGAACGCCCGCAGGATTTCGTCATCAAGTCGGTCGTCAACAAATCGGGGCTCAAGGTGTTCATCATCCAGAGCATCGACCGCAAGATTTCGCTCAACGACATCGCGGTTTCCAAGGGGCTTTCGTTTGCGGAACTGCTCTCGGAGGTGGAACGCATCGTGCTTTCCGGCACCAAAATCGACATCGACTACTATCTGAGCGAGACGCTCGACCCCGACCATTACGAGGAAATTTACGATTATTTCCTTGAAGCGGAGAACGATTCGGTGGAAGAGGCGTTGAAGGAATTGGGCGAGAACGAATTTACGGAAGAGGAAGTGCGGCTCGTGCGGATTCAGTTTATATCAAAAGAAGGTAATTGATAATCAGATAATTTAATACACAAATCAGACATGAAAAGAAACGGCTTTATGGCGGCGCTGTGCTTGGGTGCGGCTTTGATGACGGGATGCGCCGGAAGCGGCAAGCAGGAAAGCAAGGCCCCGGTGGCGGCCGGTAACGCGGCGGCGGTGCAGACGGGCGCCATGACGGTGGCCACGGTCAATACCGATACCTTGTTCGCGCAGTACAAAATGGTGGTGGACGTGACCGACGAATTGGACAAGACCGAGAAGAAACTGCAGGCCGATTTGCAGAAGCAGGCGCAGGACTTTCAGACCGAATACGAGAACTACCTGAAGGTGGGCGCCACGATGACGCTGAGCGAACAGCGCAAGAAAGAAGAATACCTGACCAAGAAACGCGAGAGCCTCGAACAACTCAGCGCGCGTTACGAAACCCAGCTCGTGACTTTGCGTCTGCAACGCATGGAGGAAGTGCAGAACGCCGTTTTCGAATTCATCGAACGCTACAACGCCGAACACGGCCAATATACGTTCGTGATTTCCAACGCCCGCACGAGCGGTGTGCTGTATTCGCCGGCCAACATCGACATCACGGATGAGGTGCTGGCGGCCATCAATGCCGAATACGGACAGAAGAAGGGCAAGAAATAATGATGACGCCTCAGGAAAAGACGGCCGCCGAGTTCTACATCCGGCTGGCGCTTAAAGAAGACGTGGGCGACGGCGACCACACGTCCTTGGCCTGCGTGCCGGAAACGGCGCGGGGCGAGGCGGTGCTCGTGGCCAAGGAAGCCGGCGTGCTGGCGGGCGTGGAGGTGGCCGAGACGGTCTATCGGCTCGTGGACCCGCACATCGACTTCAAGGCCCTCAAACACGACGGCGACCGGTTGGCGGTGGGCGACCGCGTCTGGACGGTGTCGGGCGCGTCCCGCTCCATCTTGACGGCCGAACGCCTGAGCCTGAACTACGTGCAGCGCATGAGCGGCATCGCGACGCAGACGCGCCGCCTCGTGGATATGCTCGCCGGCACGCGCACCACGCTGTTGGACACGCGCAAGACCACGCCCAACAACCGCGTTTTCGAGAAAATGGCCGTGCGCATCGGCGGGGGCAGCAACCACCGCTTCGGGCTGTTCGATATGATTCTGATTAAAGACAACCATATCGACTTTGCGGGCGGCGTCGTGGAGGCCGTGCAGGCGGCCGAAGCCTATCTGAAAGCCAACGGGCTCAAACTGCCCGTGGAGGTGGAGGTGCGCAACGAGGCCGAGTTGGAGGCCGTGTTGCGGCACGGCGGCGTGCAGCGCATCATGCTCGACAACTTCACGGTGCCCGATTTGAAAAAGGCCGTGGAGAAAATCGGCGGGCGCTACGAGACCGAGGCGTCGGGCGGCATTACGGAAGCGACGTTGAAAGACTACGCCTCTTCGGGCGTGGATTTCATTTCGGTGGGCGGTTTGACCCATCATGTGGCGTCTTTGGATTTGAGCCTGAAGGCGGTACACCATATATAAACATACGGGAATAGCAATTAAAAAAAACGAAACGAGATATGGCAAGGACGAAAGTCGATTTGATTTTAGGCATTCAGTGGGGTGACGAAGGCAAAGGGAAGTTCGTGGACGTGATGGCTTCCGAATACGACATCATCGCGCGCTTCCAAGGCGGCCCCAATGCCGGTCATACGTTGGAGTTCAACGGCATCAAGCATATTCTGCAAACGATTCCTTCGGGCATTTTCCACGACGGCAAGGAGAATATCATCGGGAACGGCGTGTTGATAGACCCGCATATCCTGCACCGCGAACTGACGGCCATCCGCAAGTTCAACATCGAGCCGAAACAGCGGCTCATCCTGTCGGACAAGGCGCATCTGATTCTGCCCACCCACCGTTTGTTGGACGCCGCGCTCGAAGCGCAGAAAGGCGACAAGAAAATAGGCTCCACGGTCAAGGGCATCGGCCCGGCCTATACCGACAAGACGGCGCGCGGCGGCCTGCGCGTGGGCGACATCATCCGGCCCGATTTCAAACGCAAGTACGAAGCCTTGAAGGCCCAGCACACCGGCCTGTTGAAACACTACGGTTTCGACGAGTCGAAATGGGTCATCGACAATATGCCGCTTGCCGAATACGAAGCCAAGTGGTTCGAGGGCGTGGAGGAACTGAGCGGTTACCGCATCCTGGCCACCGAATACTATCTGGAAGAAGCCATGAACGCGGGCAAGCGCATTCTGGCCGAGGGCGCGCAGGGTTCGTTGCTGGACGTGGAGTTCGGCACGTATCCGTTCGTGACCTCCTCCAATACGACGGCCTCCGGCGTATGTTCGGGCTTGGGTATCTCGCCCGCGTCGGTGGGGCGGGTCTATGGCGTGTTCAAGGCCTATTGCACGCGCGTGGGCAGCGGTCCTTTCCCCACCGAGTTGCACGACGCCTGGGGCGAACGCCTGCGCGAACAGGGCGGCGAATACGGCTCCACGACGGGCCGTCCGCGGCGTTGCGGTTGGCTCGACCTCGTGGCCTTGCGCTATACGATTATGTTGAGCGGCGTCACCGACCTGATTGTGACCAAAGCCGACGTCATGGACGATTTCGAGGAAATCAAAGTCTGCTGCGGCTATAAGAAAGACGGTAAGCCGTTGGCGCAGTTCTCGCCCATGGATTTGGACGGCATAGAACCGGAGTTGACGACGATGAAAGGCTGGCAAACGCCCATCAGCGACATCAAGCGCGTGGCCGACCTGCCCGAAGCGTTCCGAGCTTATTTGGCCTTCATTACCGAAAAAACCCATACGCCGGTCAGCATCATATCGGTTGGCCCCAATCGTTTGCAAACCTTGATGGCCTAATGCGAAACGGCGGCCTCGTCATTCTTTTCCTCTGCCTGTCGTGCGGTTTGGGCGTCGCCCCGGCGCGCACGCTGGCGGAGCAGGAACGGGTGGAACTCAAATGGCGGCAGGTGCCCAAAGAGGTGCGCCGCAATGTGCGTTTGGCCTACCCGTACCATATCTACCGCGACTGGGCCAAGTTGGACACGCTGTACAGCGTGCGCGTCATTTCCGCCAATTACGAGACGGTCTATTTCGATTCCACCGGCGAGTGGCTGCGCGCCTATCGGCCGGTGCGTCCGTCGGAACTGCCTTACCGGACATACTTGTTTCTGAAAGAGGAATTCGGGGTTTACCGGGTCATGCGCGCCTATCAGGTGCAGCAGAGCGACGATTTGGCGTATTACAGCGTCGAAATGGAGCATAAGCGCATTCCCACGCTCAAAACTTATTTGGAATTTGATTTCGTCGGCGATTTGACGATGCTCGACGGCACTCCGGTCGGCGGTTCGGAAGAAGCCGAAGAAACGGAGGCTTTGTCGCGGGAGGCGTTCCTGGCGCTTTACGCCGATGTCTATGACCCGGAGGCCGAGGAAGCGGCCTATGCGGAGGAGGCGGAGCGGAAAGCCGCCGCGGCCCTTGCCGCCCAAGCGCAAGCGGAGTCGGAAGCCGAGGCTGAGGCCGAAGCAGAGGCGGAAACCCTTGCGGAAGCGGAAGTGCCCGCAGAGACGGTGGCCGAAGTCGAAATGCCGACACCGGTAGCCGACACGCTGCCTTTGGTGGCGGTGGTCGAGCCTGAACCCGAACCGGTGGC
The DNA here is from genome assembly GCA_947179195.1 of uncultured Bacteroidales bacterium. Classification (GTDB taxonomy): domain Bacteria; phylum Bacteroidota; class Bacteroidia; order Bacteroidales; family P3; genus CAMXAS01. The sequence continues at coordinate 2,630 of CAMXAS010000020.1, read as the reverse complement.
CGAGCCCGTGCCCGCACCTGAGTCTGAACCCGAAGCCGTGGCCGAAGTCGTCCTGCCGGAGCCGGAGCCCATCGCCGATACCCCGCCGGTATTGGCCGAATCCCTGACGCCTGTGCCTATCGATACGGCAGCGGTGTTGGCCGATACGACGCCTTTGATGGCTGAGGTCGTCCCTGAACCCGAACCCGTGGCGGCGGCCGAACCTGAGCCTATGCCTGAGCCCGTGGCGGAACCCGTCCCCGCGCCCGATACGAATACCCTTGCGGCATTGCCCGACACGGCGGCCGCCATGGCCGACACGACGCCCGCGCCGCTCTATCCGGACATCGTCGGCAAGAACTTCAAAAAACGCTTCCCCAACGTCGAAAAGGTGGAATGGCGCATGGAAGACAGCCTCTATCTCGTCACGTTCACGCAGTTCGGCAAGGCCATGGCGGCCGCCTTCCGCCAGGACGGCGTGCAACTCTATACCGCCTATGCGTTCAACCGAAAGGAAATGCCGTTGCCGATAGACCGCTACCTGCAGGTTTCCGCCGCCAAGATGAAGATGACGGAGGGCTGGCGCGTGGCCTACGAATCCAAATACAAACGGGCGTTCGCCGCCGCCGACCGTCCCAAAGACTATTATTACGTCATCATGGGGCGGAAAATCCCCAAGAGCAAGAAATGGCAGTATATCCGCTACCGGTTTAACCAAAACGCCCAATTCGAATCCAAGTCCAACTATGTGCAGCCGTCTGAGAAATAGCGTTGCCTTTTTGTGGCGTGCGGGAATCCTGTGCGCGTCGTTGTGGCTGCTCGGCCCGGGGGCGGTGCGCGCGCAGTCGTTTTCGGGCAACGATATGCAGAATATTCCGGGGCGACCCGGCGAGTGGATATTGAAAGGCAATGTCATCATCGTCTCGCAGGGCAATCGTATATATAGCGACTATGCCGAATACAATCAGAAAACCACGTCCTGCGAGGCCTACGGCAATCTGCGCATCTTTACCAAAGACGGGGTCAAGATTACGGGCAAGCGGCTGATTTACGACGGCCCCAAGCAGACCTATAACGTGGTGGAAGACGTGGTGCTGGACGACGGTTCGGTCATCATGCGCACGCCCGAACTCGAATTCGAGGGGCGGCACAACACGGCCACCTACGAAGCCGGCGGCGAAATGACGTCGGGCGAAACGGTCTTGAAGTCGAAGCGCGGCCACTACGAGGGGCGGACGCAGATGTTCTACTGCTACGACGAGGTGGTCATCGTCAATCCCGAATATACGATTTGGACCGATACGCTGCATTACCACCGGAGCGGTTTGGCCAAATTCTTCGGTCCCACCAACATAGAGACCAACGACTATTATATGTACAGCCGCTGGGGTTGGTTCCACCAGGAAAAGGAACAGGTCAGCCTCAAATACGACGCCTATATCAAGACCAAGGAAACGCAGACGCTTTACGGCGACAGCATCTATTACGACCTGGCCAAGAAACGCGGCAACGTGCACCGCAACGTCTTTTTGGAAGACACGGCGCAGGATTGCTATGTCAAGAGCGAATACGCCGAGAACGACGAGGTGGCCGGCTATGCGTTCTTTACGCAGAACCCGCGGGCGGTCATGGTGCAGGACAAGACCGACTCACTGTTTCTCGTCAGCGACACGATGCTGATGAAGTACGTCACGGTTTATGACACGGTGTGGACGGGCCCCCGCCCGCAGCCGGATTCGACCATGACGGCCACCGGCGCGCAACCCGCTTCCGGCAAGGCCGCCAAAGACAACGGCAAGGGGAAGAAGAAAGCGGGCGGCGGCAAAAAGTCGGCTCAGACGGAGACGCCTCCCGCCGAAACGCCCGAACAGCCGCCTTTCCGCGTGGAGGAAGAGCGTGAAGTCCGGGAAATGCTGGCCTATCCCAACGTGCGTTTCTACAAAACGGACGTGCAGGGCAAATGCGACTCTCTGGTTTATTTCCGCCGCGATTCGTTGATGTTCATGCTCAACGAGCCCGTGGTGTGGATGAGCGGCTATCAGGTCGATGGCGATACGATTAGGCTGTGGTTCAAGGCGAACCGCCCCGACCGGCTTTGGGTCAACGAAAACGTGTTCATGACCGCCCGCGTCACGCTCACGCCGGGAGAAGACACCGTCACCAAAAGCCATGCGCTCGAATTGGCGGAGGGCGAGTGGTTCAACCAAATCCAGGGCAAGGAGATGTGGGGCTATTTCGACGACAGTTCCACGTTCCGTTTGGCCGACGTGGTGGGCAAGGCCGAAGCCATCTACTATGTGGTCGATGACGAGAAGAAAGAACTCATCGGCATCAACAAATCGCTCAGCAAGCGCATCAAGATGTATTTCGAAAACGCCGCCATCCAGGGCGTCAACCTCGTGGAGCCGGAGCGCACCGCACTCTATCCCGAGCCCGACCTCACGCAGCGGGAGCGCGTCTTAAAGCGTTTCCACTGGGTAACGGGTATGCGCCCGCGTTCCCAATACGACCTGGCGCCCGAGTGGTAGGGGCGGTGCCGCTTGCTTCTACGCTATTTATGTCGCTCGTCTTGCACGAACTTTTAATTTTCACTATATTTGTGGCATATAAAGTGGTATCTTCTGTGAGTGAGACTATGAATACCAACCTCC
>CAMXAS010000019.1 GCA_947179195.1 uncultured Bacteroidales bacterium | reverse complement strand
TACACCGACGCGCAATGCCTCTCGTTCCGCATCGGCCCCAAGTCGTTTTTCCAGACCAACGGCCAACAGGCCGAGCGGCTGTACCGCATCGTCGGCGATTTCGCCGCGTTGACGGGGACGGAACTGCTCTACGACCTCTATACGGGCACGGGGACAATCGGCCTGTATTTGGCCGAACGGGCGCGTAAGGTCGTGGGCGTGGAATATGTGGAGGAGGCCGTGGCCGACGCGCGGCTCAACGCGGCCGACAACGGCATCGCGCACGCCGCGTTCTTTGCCGGCGACATGGCCAAGGTGTTTACGGACGAATGGATAGAGGCGCAGGGCAGGCCCGACGTCGTCGTGACCGACCCGCCGCGCGAGGGGATGCACGAAAAGGTCGTGGAACAGCTGTTGAAAATCTTGCCGCCGCGTATCGTCTATGTCAGTTGCAACGCGGCCACGCAGGCGCGCGACCTGCAGCGCATGGACGGGCATTACCGCGTCGTGCGGTGGCAGGCCGTCGATATGTTCCCGCATACGTACCACGTGGAGAACGTCGTGTTGCTGGAACGGCGGTAGTTATTGTCGTTCGGGGGGATTGTCCAACCCCAATGCTTCAATCAGGGCTTTCAGGAGCGGGGCTTGCGCCTCGGCGGTCTCGACCACGCGCAAGCGGTGGGCGGCCTGCCCGTAGAACGGGCGTCTTTCGTCCAGCAGGCGTTTGATTTTCCGTTGCAGGGCTTCGTCTTCCTGTCGGGCCAACAGCGGCCGTCCGGCGCGCGCGTCCGCCCGGTTCAGGTAACGCAGCAGCAAGGCTTCCGGCGCGTCCAAATAAACCGTCGTCCCGTGGGCGTTCAGATAGGCCATGTTGTCGTCGTGGCAGGGCAGGCCGCCCCCCGTCGCCACGATGCTCTCCGGCGGAAACGGGTATTGGCGGAGCAGTTCCGATTCCATGCGGCGGAAGGCCGCTTCGCCCTGTTGTTCGAAAATATCACTGATAGATAGGCCGCTACGACGCACAATCAAGCCGTCGGTATCGAAAAAGGGCAAGCCCGTCATCTGCGACAGGCATTGCCCTATCTCCGTCTTGCCGCAGCCCATGAATCCGACTAAAAAGACAGGCATGGACGGGTGGTTTTTAGAAGCGGCTTTCTACGGCCTTCCAGTCCACGAGTTCGAAGAAGTGGGCGATATAGTCGGGCCGTTTGTTCTGATAGTCCAAATAGTAGGCGTGCTCCCATACGTCGATGACGAGCAGCGGCTCCTTGTGTTCGCGGATTGGGTTGCCGGCGTTGGGCGTCGGCAGGATGGCGAGCCGGTCCTTGCTGTCGCACACGAGCCAAACCCAGCCCGCCCCGAACAATCCGGCCGCGGCCGCGCTGAACTGGGCCTTGAACTGGTCGAACGAGCCGAAGGCGCGGTCGATGGCTTCGGCTAAGGCGCCGGAGGGCTGTCCGCCGCCTTGCGGCGAGAGGCAGTTCCAATAGAACGTATGGTTCCAGACCTGGGCGGCGTTGTTGTACAGCGCGCCGTCGGCCTTGCGGATGATTTCTTCCAGACCGCTTTCCTCAAACGGCGTATTGACGCGCAATTTGTTCAGATTGTCCACATAGGCCTGATGGTGTTTGCCATAATGGAACGCCAGCGTCTGCGCCGAGATATGCGGCGCGAGCGCGTCCTGCGCGAACGGCAGGGGGGGCAATTCGAAATTTTTCATAACAGTCCTTTTTAAGTCCGTGAGGACAAATTTAATCAAAAAAAACTAAATTTGCCGTATGGAAAACGCCAAAGTCATTATCAACATAGGCCGTCAGCTGGGCAGCGGCGGCCGTCAGATCGGCCGGATGCTCGCCGACCGGCTGCAACTGGCTTATTACGACAAGGAGTTGGTGGGCGAGGCTTCCAAGGCCAGCGGATTGTGCAAGGACTGTTTCGAAAAGGCCGACGAGCGGCGCAACCGTTCGTTGAGCGGCCTCTTGGGGCTGAGCGGTTTGGCGGGTACGGCCTTCGGCGGACTGTCTAACGAAGAGCTGTTCCGGATTCAGAGCGAGGTCATCGACCGGCTGGCCGCGGAGAAAAGCTGCGTCTTCGTGGGGCGTTGCGCCGACTATATCCTGCGCCACCGGCCGGAATGCTTCAACGTGTTCGTCTGCGCGCCCTTGGAATACCGTATCGAACAGGTGGCCAAGCAGTTGAACCTGACATCCAAGGCCGCCGAAGAGAAAATCCGCAAGACGGACAAGGGGCGCGCCGCCTACTACAATTTCTATACGGAAAAGGTTTGGGGGCAGGCCGACAGCTACCACCTCTGCGTCGATACGTCGGTATTGGGCTTGGAAAAGACGGTTGACCTCATCGAGACGATGGGGCGGATGCGCGGTAAAGTCCGCTAAAAATCACATTCTTCGCTGAGTTCGAGCCAGCGCATTTCGGCCGCGTCCAAGGCCGTCTGCAGGCGGCCGATTTCTTCCGAAAAGGCGGCGATTTCCTCCGGCTTGTAGGCCTCGGGCGCACAGAGCGCCGTTTCCAGTTCCTGTTTGCGCGCGCCCAGCGTCTGCATGTCCGCTTCCAAGGCCTCTTTCTCCCGCAGTTGTTTGTAAGACGGCTTTTTCTTTTGGGGTGACCCGGCGGGCGGCGCCGTGGACGCGGCGGCCGCGGCGGGTGCGTTTTCCTTGCCGTGGGATTTGGCGGCGGAAGCCGCGGCGGCTGCCTCCCGGTCGGTGGCCGCCCGCCATTTCTTGTATTCCGAATAGGTGCCGTAGAAGTCCTTGATGCGGCCTTCGCCTTCGAAGACGAACAGGTGGTCGACGAGATGGTCCATGAAGTGGCGGTCGTGCGAGACGATGAGCACGCAGCCTTCGTAGTTTTTTAGAAAATTCTCAAGCAACATGAGCGTGAACACGTCCAGGTCGTTCGTCGGCTCGTCCAAAATCAGGAAGTTGGGGTGCGCCATGAGCGTCTTGAGCAGGTAGAGCCGCCGCCGTTCGCCGCCGCTCAGTAGCGAGAAGTAGTTGTATTGGGTCGTGGGGTCGAACTGGAAGTATTGCAGGAACTGCGAGGCCGACATCTCCCGTCCGTCGTCGGTCTTGACCACCTCGGCCGTCTCCTTGATGATGTCGATGACGCGCTTGTCGCCGGGCGCCCACAGGCCGCCCTGTTCGTAATAGCCGATTTGGAGCGTCTGTCCCGTGACGATATGGCCGGCGTCGGGCTTGAGTTTGCCCGTCAGCAGGTTCAGGAACGTGGACTTGCCCGTGCCGTTGGGCCCCACGATGCCGATTTTCTCGCCGCGCTTGAACGTATAGGAGAAGTCCTTGATTAGCGTGCGCCCCTCAAAGCCCATGCTCACATGGTTCACCTCCATGATTTTATTGCCGAGCCGTTCGCTCTGCAGGCTCAGCGTCAGTTCTTCCTGTTTGGGGCGCAGGGCCACTTTCTCTTTCAGGTCTTCGAACGCATCCTTGCGGGCGCGGGCCTTGGTGCCGCGGGCGGAGGGCATGCGGCGCATCCATTCCAACTCCCGGCGGTACAGGTTCTTGGCCTTTTCCCATTCGGCGATGGCGATGGTCTCGCGTTCGGCCTTCTTCTCCAAAAAATAAGCGTAGTTCCCCTTGTAGAAATACGTCTGTTCGCCGTCTATTTCCACGATGTCGTGGCAGACGGCGTCCAAAAACGCCCGGTCGTGGGTAATGAGCAACAGGCTCGTGTTCTGACGGTTGAGGAATTCTTCGAGCCACTCCGTCATCGCGATGTCGAGGTGGTTCGTCGGTTCGTCCAACAGCAACAGGTCGGCGTCGGCCAACAATACCTTGGCCAGGGCCGCCTTCTTCTGCTGTCCGCCCGAGAGCGTGCCCATCCGCTGTTGCAGATGCGGCAGTTGCAAGCGGAACAGCACCTCCTTGACGCGGTCTTCGTAGTTCCAGGCCTGCAGGCGGTCCATCTCCGAAACGGTCTCCTCCCATTCCTTCTGCAGTTCGGGCGTGTTCCGCCGCGCCATCGCATCGACCAGGGCTTCGTAGCGGTGCAGCAGGCGCGTCGTCTCGTTGTCGTTCGCCAGCAGGTAGTCGATAAGGCTCAGTTCGGGGTCGATTTCGGGATTTTGGGAGAGGTAGCCCACCTGGATGTCCTTGCGCAACGTCACCGTGCCGCTGTCGGGCAGCACCTTGCCCACGATGATTTGCATGAGCGTGCTCTTGCCGCGGCCGTTGCGGGCGATGAGGCCGGTCTTCTGACCCTTTTCGAGTCCGAACGTCACGTGCCGGAACAGCGTCTTTTCGCCATAGGTCTTGGCGACGTCTTCCAAGGATAGGTAATTCATGCGGATGGTTTACGGCAGGCGGTCGTCCTGCGGTTTGGACAGCGACGGGTCGGTCAATAGGTCGGGGTCGCTCAACGTGAGCAGGAAGGCTTTCAACGCCTGTTTCTCGGGTTCGGTCAATTGTACGCCGCCATCCGTGACATGGTGCATGAGCGGGCTGATGTTGGGCGCGTAGTGGACGCCCTCGCTGTATTGGTCGATGACTTCGTCCAGCGTCTTGAAGCGGCCGTCGTGCATATAGGGCGCCGTGTATTCGATGTTGCGCAGCGTCGGAATCCGGTAGACGCCCTTGTCGGCGGGCTTGCCGGTCACGGAGGCGCGGTCGAAAGCGTCGGTATGGAGGCTGTCCGGGTCCAGGCCGTTGTTGGCGAACCCGTAGGTCGTGAACAGCATATTGCCGCTTCCGCCGTGGCAGTGGAAGCAGTCGGCGCCCTCCTCGGTCGTGAACAGCAGGTAGCCTTTCATCTCCTCGTCGGTCAGCGTGGCCTCGCCGCGCACGTAGCGGTCGAATTTGCTGTTGGCCGACACGATGGTACGCGCGAACTGCGCGATGGCCTTGCAGATGCGGTCGATGGTCACGACGGGCGCGCCGGGGACCGTTTGGCCGAAGGCCGCCGCGAACATATCGTTGTAGAAGGGGATGGCGGCGATGCGCGCCGTGATGCTGTCGGGATGCCCGTTGATTTCATTGGGGTCGGTCAAGGCCAGGTATATCAGCCGCTCCAGCGAGTCGGTGTCGCCGCTCCAATGGTAGCGGACGTTGTTGAACGCCACGTTGAACAGCGGCAGCATGGCGTGGGGCGTCGGCGCGGCGTAGTCCGGGCCGCCCTCGAACGCGTGCGCCTGTACGTGGCAGGACGCGCAGGAACGCCAGGCCGCCGGGTCGCCATGGCCGGAGACGCGCCCGTCGTAGAACAGGTAACGGCCCAGGTTGACGCCCTGTACCGAGAGCGGGTTGTCGGCCGGCACGTGGACGTCGGTCGGGAAGTAGGCCGGAATGCGCAGGTCGAAATAGTCGGGGCCCTCCGGCTCCTCCGGCTGATAGGGGCCGCAGGACACGGCCGCGAGCCCGAAGCAGAGGCTGCCCAGTAGGCAGATGCCGGCCCAAAGGCGGCGCTTAGTGTATCGAAAAGACATTCCGGGCATTTTCTTTCAGGATTTGTTGGGCCTCCTGGTTCTGCATGATGGCCGTGCCCTCCTTGGCGAAATCCCAGGGGTGCGGGTCGGTGAGCCATTGCATGACGTCCATATCGACCGAGAGGCTGACGCTTTGGTCCATCGTCAGGAACAGGGAGGTTGTGTCCGGAAATTCCAGACGGACGTAGTTCTGATGGAAGGCCGTCGTCCGTCCGTCCGCCCACGTCTGCCCGATGCCCGTATGCAGGCCGTAGGGCTCGTGGGGCGCGTCGGCCGAAGCCAGCCATTTGCCGTTGATTTGCATATAGTGGTAGCCGCCGCCCAGCGCCTCGGGCCAAAACATCAGGCTTTCGGGCGGGTTGTTGAAGCGGTGCGACACGTTGTCGCTCTCGTCCAAACCGTAGGTGAAGCCGATGCCGACGTAATGGCCGCAGGCCACGTCCTGAACCGTCCATTGGCGGGTGGCGGGCATCGCGAAATCGACATAATGGCACCCGTCGCCGTCGGCCTCCGTCAGCGCCACGTGTGCGCCGCCCTCCTCAATGAGATAGACCTTGGAGATGAAATAGCGGATTTCCTCTATCGTGACGCTTTGCCCCGCCGGTACCGCCTCGCTCGCCGGCATCGCGAACAGCCGCGTGCCGTCCAGCGCGTCGAGTTTCTGCCCGTTGTAACTGAACGTGAAGTTCAGCGTCACCTTTCCGGTCCATTCCTTTTTCTGGCAGGCGCACAGCAGGCAGGCGGCCAGTAGGGTGGCGGTTAGGCGCAACAGGCGGTGGCATCGCGGGCAGGGCATATCCGGGTCGTTTCAGCGGTTAAAACGTAATGAGGGATTCGATGTCGCAGTTGGCCGGCAGGCGTCTGCGGCCGCCGAGTTCGGTCAATTCAATGAGGTAGCAGGCCGACATCTCGCGCACGCCCGTGCTCTTGATTAAATCGAGCGCGGCCCAGGTGGTGCCGCCCGTGGCCAGCAGGTCGTCGTGCAACAGCACCTTGTCGTCGGGCGAGAGCGCGTCCACGTGCATTTCGATGACGTCATAGCCGTATTCCAAATGGAAGGTACGGCTGAGTTTGCCGGACGGCAGCTTGCCTTTCTTGCGGATGGGCACGAAACCCGCGCCGAGCCGGTAGGCCAGGATGCTGCCGAGCATAAAGCCGCGCGACTCTATGCCCACCACTTTGGTGAAGCCTTGATCCTTGAAGCGTTCGTATAAGAGGTCTGCGGCCATGTGCAGGGCTTCGGGCTGTTGCAATAAGGTGGTGATGTCGCGGAAGATGACCCCTTTCTGCGGGAAATCGGGAATCTCCCGGATTTGTTTTTTCAGGAAGGCCCTGGCGTCGTCAGGCTCACATTTGGATTTCATAAGGGTATGCATTTTGAGTTTATATATACTATTTGCGTTCCGGTCGGCCTCAGGCCACCACGATATTGACGATGCGTTTCGGGACGACGATGACTTTCTTGACGGTCTTGCCCTCCGTCCATTTGGCGGTCTGCGGGTCGGCCAACACGGCCTTTTCGATGTCGGCGGGCGTGGCCTCGGCCGGGAAACTCAGGCTGAAGCGCGTCTTGCCGTTGAACGACACCGGATAGTTGAGGCTGGTTTCCACCGTGTATTTCTCCTCGAAGACGGGGTAGGCCGCGTAACTGATGCTGTCGGTATGGCCCAGCGCCTGCCAGATTTCCTCGCAGATATGCGGCGCGTAGGGCGCGAGCAAGATCGTGAACGGCTCCAAGATGCTGCGTTTGCGGCATTTGAGGTCGGTCAGCTGGTTTACCGTAATCATGAACCGGCTTACGGCCGTATTGAACGAGAAACGGTCGGTGTCCTCGCCGATATGGCGGATGGCCAGATGCAGGGCCTTCAGTTCTTCGGGCGTGGCCGGCTGTTCATCGACGGGTGCGCCGTTTTCGGGGAACACGAGCCGCCAGAATTTCTTGAGGAAACGATAGACGCCTTCGATGCCTTGCGTGTCCCAGGGCTTGGACTGCTCGATGGGGCCGAGGAACATCTCGTACATACGGAGCGTGTCGGCGCCGTAGCGTTCCACGATTTCATCGGGATTCTGCACGTTGTACATCGATTTCGACATCTTCTCGATTTCGCTGCCGCAGATATAGCGTCCGTCCTCCGTAATGAATTCGGCCTCTTTCCAATGCGGCATCCAGGCGCGGAAAGCGTCCATATCCAGCACGTCGTTCTCCACGATATGGATATCGGCGTGGACGGGGTCGGTGAAGCGTGCGCGTTCCGGAATGTTCTTCGATACGAAAATCAGCCGTTTGCCGTCCGCGATGTCCTGTGCCGAAACGCCCGCCAGCCCCGGATAGTCGGGGTTCTCGGCCAAAAACGCTTGGTAGGCCGTGTAATTGAGCCGATAGACGAAGCTGCTGCGGCCTTGGATCATGCCTTGGTTGATGAGCTTCTGATAGGGTTCTTCGGTGTTGACCAAGCCGAGGTCGAACAGGAACTTGTGCCAGAAGCGCGAGTAGATGAGGTGACCCGACGCGTGTTCGGCGCCGCCGATATAGAGATCGACGGGCCCCCAGTAGTTGACGGCCTCGGCCGATACCAAAGCCTGGTCGTTGTGCGGGTCCATATAGCGCAGGAAGTACGCGCTCGAGCCGGCAAAGCCGGGCATCGTATTGGTTTCCAACGGGTAGCCGTCCTTGTTGACCCAGTTCTTGGCGCGGGCCAGCGGCGGTTCGCCGGCTTCGGTGGGCAGGTAGCGGTCCACTTCGGGCAAGCGGAGCGGCAACTCCGCGTCGTCCAAGGCGTAGGGCATCCCGTCCTTGTAGTAAATCGGGAAAGGCTCGCCCCAATACCGCTGGCGGCTGAAGATGGCGTCGCGCAGACGGTAGAGCGTCTTGGCCGTGCCCAGGCCGCGTTTGGCGATTTCCTGCACCATGACGGCGATGGCTTCCTTGACGCGCAATCCGTTGAGGAAGTCGGAATTAATCATGACGCCGTCTTTGGTTTCGTAGGCTTCCTGACTGATGTCGCCGCCGGCCACGACCGCCGTAATAGGCAGGTTGAAATGGCGGGCGAAACGGTAGTCGCGCGCGTCGTGCGCCGGCACGGCCATAATCGCGCCCGTACCGTAACCGGCCAATACGTAGTCGGAAATCCAAACGGGCACTTCCGCGCCCGTGAACGGATGGAGGGCGTAGGCCCCCGTAAATACGCCGCTGACCCGGTTGACGTCGGCCTGACGTTCGCGTTCGGTGCGGTGCTTGACTTCATCGAGATAGGCGTCCACGGCCGCTTTCTGCGCCGGGGTCGTCAGCGAGGCGATTTGCTCGTGTTCGGGGCAGAGCACCATGAAGCTGACGCCGAACAGCGTGTCGGGCCGCGTCGTGAAGATGTCGAGTTTGTCCGTGCGGTCTTTGAGCGCGAACGACAGCGTCGCGCCGTGGCTCTTGCCAATCCAGTTGCGTTGCATCTCCTTGAGCGCGTCGCTCCATTGCAGGCCGCCCAAGCCGTCCAGCAGACGGTCGGCATAGGCCGTTATGCGCAACTGCCACTGTTGCATCCGTTTGCGCTCCACCGGATAGCCGCCGCGCTGCGAGAGGCCGTTCACGACCTCGTCGTTGGCGAGCACCGTGCCCAGTTTCGGACACCAGTTCACCATCGTATCGGACAGGTAGGCCAAGCGGTAGGGCATCAAGGCCTGTTGCCGCCGCTTCTCGTCGTAGCCGGCCCAGTCGGCCGCGCTGAAAACGGCTTGCGGGTTGCAGGCCGCAATCTCTTGCGCCCGTGCGTTGCCCTCTTTTTCAAACATTTCCACGAGGCGGGCAATCGGTTGCGCCTTCTGCAACGTCTTGTCGTACCACGATTCGAACAGCCGGAGGAACACCCACTGCGTCCATTTGTAATAGGCCGGGTCGCAGGTGCGCACCTCGCGGTCCCAGTCGAACGAGAAGCCGATGCCGCGCAACTGCTTCTTATAGCGGTTGATGTTCTCCTCGGTCGTCACGGCCGGATGCTGGCCGGTCTGAATCGCGTATTGTTCGGCCGGCAAGCCGTAGGCGTCGAAGCCCATCGGATGCAGCACGTTGAAGCCTTTGAGCCGTTTGTAGCGCGCGTAGATGTCGCTGGCGATATAGCCGAGCGGATGGCCCACGTGCAGACCGGCCCCCGACGGGTAGGGGAACATATCCAATACATAGTATTTGGGTTTGTCGGACGGCTGTTCGGCCTTGAACGTGCCGTGTTGCTCCCAATACGCTTGCCAGCGTTGTTCGATGTCTCTGAAATCGTACTCCCTCATAATGGATGAATGATGTAAGCGTGCGTAAAAAGCACAAACGGACAAAGGTAGTGAAAAATGCTGACATATTTTAAATATTGTGTTATATTTGTCCGTACAAATAAGCTGTATTCAGAACGCTGAAATATGAATTCCGCCAGTATCCCGCCTTCCGAACTGCCGCTGAACGCGGACGGCAGCGTGTATCACCTGCGCCTGCAACCGGAGCAGTTGGCCGACCGGATTATCCTCGTGGGCGATCCGGGCCGCGTGCCGGAGGTGTCGCGTCGCTTCGACGAAGTGGAGGTCGAAGTGCGGAACCGCGAGCTCGTGACGCATACGGGACGGCTGAACGGCCATCGTATTTCGGTCATTTCCACGGGCATGGGCGCCGACAACATTGACATCGTGGTGACGGAGCTGGACGCGCTGGCCAATGTGGATTTGCAGAAGCGCGTGCCCAAGCCGGTGCACAGGACGTTGGAGATGGTGCGCATCGGCACGAGCGGCAGCCTGCGGCACGAATATCCCGTGGACGGCTTCTGCGCCGCCACGCACGGCTTGGGGCTGGACGGGCTGCTGAACTACTACGCCGTGGATGAAAGCGTGTTCGACCGCGACCTGGAGCGCGCCATCCGCGCGCACGTCCGTTGGCCGGAACGTTTGGCCGCGCCCTATGTTGTGGCCTGCTCCGACGACCTGATGCAGCGCATCGGCTACGATATGTACCGCGGCATCACGGCCACCGCGCCCGGCTTCTTCGGGCCGCAGGGGCGCGTCGTGCGCTTGCCCAACACGGTGCCGATGCAGAACGACCTTTTGGCCACGTTCGACGACGGTCGCCACCAAATCGCCAACCTGGAGATGGAGACGGCCGCGCTGTACGGCCTCGGCCGCAGTTTGGGGCACAAGACGCTGACGGTCTGCCTGCTCATCGCCAACCGCGCCGACAAGACGTTCAGCGAGGATTACCATCCCGGCATGAATAAACTGATAGATACGGTCTTGCAACGGTTTACCGCCTGACCGCAGCGGTGTGCGGCCTATGGCCGGCGCCATTATAGCAAGTGTATGGAACAGAAGACTATGGATTTAAGAACGGCGATCGAACGCGCTTCCCACATCGTCATCGTCGGCCATTACAATCCGGACGGCGACGCCGTGGGCGCGACGATGGGCATGAAATACCTGTTGGCGAACATGGGCAAGCCGGCCGACGTGATGTATCCGAACGCCTATGCCCGGAACCTGAAATGGATGGATCCGGAGGGCACCGCCATCGCCTATGCCGAACATCCGGACAAGGGGGCGGCCCTGATCGCGCGGGCGGATTTGATTTTCTGCATGGATTTCCAATCCATCGGGCGCACCGATGTCATCGCGCCGGCCCTGACGCAGAGTAAGGCTTTCAAGGTGCTCATCGACCACCACATCGGGCCGGCCCGTCAGGAATTCGACCTCTGCTTTACGGAAACGGGCGTTTCTTCCACCTGCGAGGAACTCTATAAGACCGTGGAGGCCGAACTGGATACCGCGCTCATCGACCGTCGCGTGGCCTCGTGCCTCTATGCGGGCATCAGCACCGACACGGGCTCGTTCAGCTACGCCTGCCGCCATGCCGGGCTGTTCCGCATCGTGGCCGCGCTCATCGAAAAGGGGGCCGATACCGTGCGCATCCACCGCACGATTTTCGATACGTTCTCGGAATCGCGTATGCGGCTGTTGGGCTATTGCCTCCACGAAAAACTCGTCGTGATGCCGGCCTACGGCACGGCCTATCTCTCGTTGAGTCTGGAAGAGATGGAGCGTTTCCACTACCGGACCGGCGATTTGGAGGGCGTGGTCAATTACGCCTTGGGCATAGAGGGCATTTCGTTCGCGGCCTTTTTCACGCAGCGCAAGAACCGGATTCGCGTGTCGTTGCGTTCCAAAGGCGATGTGGACGTCAATGTGTTCGCCCGCCAGCATTTCGAGGGCGGCGGCCATAAGAACGCGGCCGGCGGCAGTTCCTACGACGGCTTGCCGGAGACCTTGGCGCGTTTCGAATGCCTGGTACCGGAATTTTACGAAAAGGAAATCCGCCCGAAACGTGCCACCAAGCCGAAGCCGCTGATATGAAAGCGTCCCGGTACGGTATAGGCCTCCGGTGGGGGATGCTGTTGGCGGGCTGTGGGCTCCTGATGTCCATAACGGCCTGTCGGCACGAGCCGGTACCCCAACCGCAAGGGCGGTGGGTCGCGCCGGCCGAGGAAGACCTGACGGCCGTGCATCTGCAACTCAAGGCGCAGGAGAAGCAGGAGATAGAGGCGTTTGTGGCGCGGCGCGGCCGCCCTTTGCAACAGAGCGGCACCGGGCTGTATTACGACATTTACGAACGGTGTCCGGCCGGCGCGGCCATCACGCGCGGCGACGCCGTCGATTTGGCCTATACGTTGACCTCGCTCAACGGCACGCTTTTGGCTTCGTCCGAAACGGACGGCCTGCGGCGTTGGGTCGTGGGCGCGGAAACGGGCGAACCGGGACTGACGGAATTGCTGCTACGGATGCGGCGCGGCGAAAAAGCCTTCGCCATCATTCCCTCGCACTTGGCCTACGGGCTGTCGGGCGATGGGGGGCGCATCCCGCCGCACGCCACGTTGTTGTACGATATAGAAGTGAAAGGCGTTTACGTCAAACGAAAATAAAAAAACAAACACGATATGAAAAAGAACAGATTTAGCGTAGCCGGCGGGCTGATGTGCCTCTCCGCGCTGCTCCTCCTTTCGGCTTGCGGCAAGGTGGATTACAAGATGCTCAAACGCGGCGAAGGCAAAATGACGCCGGAAACGGGCGATTACATCATCGGCGAGATGTGGATTACGGTGGGCGACTCCATCCTGATGACCAACGCCGGCAAACCGGGCCCGATTATCCAGGTGGGCGAGCCGGAATTCAAAGGCGACTTGCAGGAAGGCGTCCGCCTGTTGCACGAAGGCGATAGCGCGCGTTTCAATATCAAGGCCGACTCGATTCGGGCGCGCGGGATGCAGTTGCCTGAAATTGTCAAGGAAACGTTGACTTATGTTATCAAGGTAGAGCAAATCGTGGCCGAAGCGGATTTCCCGGCTTATCTCGAAGCCAAGATGGCCGAGGCCGATATGGCGCAGCAGGAAGCGATTGCGGCCTATCTGCAAGAAAACGGCCTGAACGTAGAGCCCACCTCCGACGGGCTGTATTTCATCCGCACCCAGGCGGGCAAGGGCAAGGCCATCCAACAGGGTTCGCCCGTCAAGTTCCACTATGTGGGCCGCCTGCTGGACGGCACGATTTTCGACACGAGCATCAAGGAAGTGGCCGAGGAGAACGGCCTGTTCCACCCGATGCGCAACTATGAGCCCCTTTCGACGATGGCCGGTACGGGTCAGATGATCATGGGTATGGACGAAGGCCTGCTCATGATGCGTCAGGGCGACAAGGCCACGTTGATTATCCCGTTCCAGCTGGGCTACGGCGACCGCGACCTGGGCCCGATTCCGGCCTATTCGCCGCTGATTTTCGAAATGGAAATCGTTTCGGTGGAAGATCCGGCCTAATAGGTGGAATTACCTTACCGTTCATACGCCGAGGATTGTAAAAAAGCGTTCGGCAGCCGTCTGCAGAAACTGTCGGTCCACGCGGGCTTCACGTGCCCGAACCGGGACGGGCGTTGCGGGGTGGGCGGCTGTACGTATTGCGACAATGCGGCCTTCAATCCGTCGTATTGCCGCAGGGTGGGCGACATCCGCACCCAGTTGGAGGAGGGCAAGCGGTTCCACGCCTGGCGTTACCGCAAGGCTTCCAAATATGTGGCCTATTTCCAAACCTATTCCAATACGTATGCGCCCTTGGACGTCTTGAAGGCCCGCTACGGGGAAGCCTTGTCGGTGGAGGGCATCGAGGGCTTGATTGTCAGCACGCGGCCCGACTGCCTGCCCGACGAGACCTTGGCCTATCTGGCCGACTTGTCGCGCCAATGCTACGTGCGGGTGGAAATCGGCATCGAGAGCTGTTACGACGATACCTTGCGCCGCATCAACCGCGGGCACGACATGGCTTGTACGCGCGATGCCTACCGGCGTGCGGCCGCGCATGGCCTTGCCTGCGGCGGTCACCTCATGTTCGGGTTGCCGGGCGAAAGCCGTGCGGACATGGTCGCGCAGGCGGCCTTGCTGTCGGAACTGCCGGCCTTGGATTCGCTCAAACTGCACCAGTTGCAGATTATCAAGCATACGGCCATGGCGGCCGAATACGAAGCGCATCCGGAGCGGTTTTCGTTCTTTACGGTGGAGGAATACGTCGAACTGGTCGTGGATTTCTTGGAACGGCTGTCGCCGCATATCCGCATCGAACGGTTGGCGGGGGAGGTGCCGCCGCGTTTTCTGGGCGGCCCGGCGTTCGGGCTGCGGTCGGAGCGGGTCGCGGAACGGATTGTGGCGCGGATGCGGGAGCGGGGGACTTATCAAGGACGGTTGTATCCGCCAGCCTGACCTGTCGTTCGCT
>CAMXAS010000018.1 GCA_947179195.1 uncultured Bacteroidales bacterium | reverse complement strand
AAACGCGGCCAAGTCCATGCGGTCGGCATCGTAAGTCAGGCTGATGGTGCTGTCGGCGAAATTGACCTGAGCCCCCGCGACGCCCGGATAGGCCACCGCCATTTTCTCCACCCGCTGGGCGCAACCGGCGCAATGCAGGCCGGTCAGCGGAAATACCGTTTTCTGTTCCATAATATACTGTCTTATGCAGCGATACACGCTTTTATCGCGTTCTCCCGCCGCCAAATCCTTCTGCAATTATAGCAATAATAATCTCATCAAAGATGCAACCCGGTTGCAAAGGCCACTCAACGCTTGGCCGCCATCCACCGCGCGATGGCTTCGTCGAAACGGCGCGCGCTCCCGTCCCACGAGAATTTTTCGCGTTGCAAGCGGCCGCGCGCAATCAAGTCGGCCCGATAGGCCGCGTCGCCGGCCACCCGCGCCATACCCGCGCCAATCGAAGCCACATCGTAGGGATTGACATAACAGGCCGCATCGCCGCCCACTTCCGGCATCGAAGTCACCGAAGACGTGATGACGGCCGTCTCGGCCGCGAACGCCTCCACAATCGGGATGCCGAACCCCTCGAACTCCGACACATAGACCATGGCTTCGGCCGCCGCCACCCAAGCGTTCAACGTGTCCGGTTCCACGCGCCCCGCCCAAACGATGTCGCGCGCGCAGGTCAATGAAGCGTAGGCCTTTTCCATACGGCGGTCGCGCCACATCGGCGTGCCGACCAGCACGAAACGGTGCGGCAGCCCCGTCTCGGCCTTGAAACGGTCGAAGGCCTGCAACATCCGCCACACGTTCTTGCGCTTGTGGATGGAGCCTACATAAATAAAGTACGGGCAGCCGCCGGTCAACGAGGCCCGCACGGCGGCTTTCGCCGCCTCCGGAACCGGCTGATAGGCCGCCACTGCGGCGTTATAGACCACCTCGATGCGCTCGGCCGGCACGCCGTACCGGGCGGCGATATCCCGGCGGCTGAAATCCGACACCGTGAACAGCAAATCCGCCCGCCGCGCGAACCGCGGGAAGAAGCGGCGGTAATAGCGGCTGTGCACGCGCTTGACATAGGCGGTATTGTGCTCAAAACTCAAATCGTGTATGACGTCCACGCAGGGAATCGGCCGCCCGGCGGCATCCGTGGCGTGCAGCGGCAGCCATCCGTCGGTGGAGACGAACAAATCCACCGCGTGCCGTTTGAGAAAGCGCGGCACGCTCCATTCGAAAAACCAATACCAAAGCCACGGATGCCGCGTGGGCGGGAACAGGACGACCGGACGCACGTTGTCGGCGAAAATAAAGGCCGGATCGGGCTTTCGGTCGAACAGGAAATAAAACGTATGTTCCGGATGCGCGCACACCCAACGGCGCAATATTTCATGCGTGAACCAGCCGATGCCTTCCAGACGGCCGGCCAGCAGAAGCCGGGTATTGACCGCGATGTTCATGACAAACGGCGCCTAAGCCTTTTGCTTCCGAATCCCTTTGAACTTGCGGAAACGCAACGAGATGACGCCGAAAAACGCCTCTTTGAAAATCTTTTTGCTCATCTTGGACGTGCCCTCCTGCCGGTCGGTAAAGACAATCGACACTTCCCGCACGTCGTAGCCCAAACGGTAGGCCGTGTATTTCATTTCTATCTGGAACGCGTAGCCCACAAAACGGATGTCGTCCAAATCCATCGCCTCCAACAGGCTGCGGCGGTAGCAGACGAAACCGGCCGTGGCGTCGCCGATTTTCATGCCCGTCACCAAACGCACATAGGCCGAAGCGTAATACGACATGAGCACGCGACCGATGGGCCAGTTCACGACATTGACCACATGGTTCACGTAGCGCGAGCCAATCGTCAAATCGGCGCCCTCTTCGGCACAGGACTTATACAGGCGCAACAAATCGTCGGGATTATGCGAGAAATCGGCATCCATCTCCACCACATAGCCGTAATGCCGCTGCAACGCCCATTTGAAACCGTGGATATAGGCCGTTCCCAAGCCCAACTTGCCCTTGCGTTCCTCCATGAACAGACGCTGCGGAAACTCGGCCATGAGCCGCCGCACGATATCCGCCGTACCGTCGGGGGAATTGTCCTCCACCACGAGGATATCGAAGGCTTTGGGCAAGGAAAAGACCTTGCGGATGATTTTCTCGATATTCTCCTTCTCGTTATACGTCGGGATTATGACCAAAGTATCGTTCATCTGTCCTGTTTTTAAAGGTGGGTATGGATTACGCGCCGAAATTATCGAAACGGATCATTTCAGGCGGTACGCCCAAACCGTCGAGCATCTTGACCACGGCGTCCGTCATGGCGGGAGGGCCGCAGAGGTAGTATTCGATTTCGTCGGGTTCGGGATGGTTCTTCAGGTATTGGTCGTAGATGACCTGATGGATGAAGCCGGTCGGCCCCGTCCAATTGTCGCCCGGCTGCGGGTCAGACAAGGCGACGTGGAAACTGAAATTCGGGTTCTCGCGCTGGATTTCCTCGAAATCCTCCATATAGAACAATTCCTTGACCGAACGGCCGCCGTACCAGAACGTGGTCTTGCGGTTGGTGTGCTTCGTCTTGAACTGGTCGAAGATATGCGAACGCATCGGCGCCATACCGGCCCCGCCGCCGATAAACATCATCTCGCGCTGCGTGTCCTGCACGAAGAATTCGCCGTAAGGTCCCGAAATCGTAATCTTGTCGCCCGGTTTAAGCGAATAGACATAAGAGGAGCAAACGCCCGGATTGAACTTCTGCCACTGGCCGGTCTTGCGGTCGAATGGCGGCGTGGCGATACGGACGTTGAGCATGATGCGGTCTCCCTCGGCCGGGTGGTTGGCCATCGAATAGGCGCGGAAGCAGGGTTCGGTGTTCTTCATCGTCAAATCGAACATCTTCATGCGTTCCCATTCGCTCTTATAGGGCTCGGCCACTTCGATGTCCTTGTAGTCCACCGTGCAGGCCGGCACGTCGATTTGGATATAGCCGCCCGAACGGAAATTCAGTTTCTCGCCCTCGGGCAACTTGACGACGAACTCCCGGATGAACGTGGCCACATTGCGGCTGCTGACCACTTCGCATTCCCATTTGCGGATGCCGAAAATGGCCGCCGGTACCTGTATCTTCAAATCGTTGCGCACCTTGACCTGACAGGCCAAACGCCAATGGTCGGCCTGTT
This sequence comes from uncultured Bacteroidales bacterium, assembly GCA_947179195.1. Classification (GTDB taxonomy): domain Bacteria; phylum Bacteroidota; class Bacteroidia; order Bacteroidales; family P3; genus CAMXAS01. The sequence continues at coordinate 11,105 of CAMXAS010000018.1, read as the reverse complement.
CCTTGCGCGTGAAGAAGCCCTGTTCGGACGGCAGGATGCTGCCCCCGCCTTCCGGCACCCGCACACGGCACAGACCGCAACTGCCCTTGCCTCCGCAGGCCGAGGGCAGAAAAATCTTCTGCGCGGCCAAGGTCGAAAGCAACGAGTTGCCCATTTCCACTTCCAAATCCTTTTCGCCGTTGATTTCGAGATGCACCTTACCCTGCGGTACCAAACGCTTGCGCGCATACAGCAGCAAACTGACCAACAGCAGGATGACAATCAGAAAAACGGCGACGGCAGTCAATATGACAATGCTTGACGACATATCTGTTTCTTTCTTTTTAATCCACTATAACTTGATTCCCAAGAAGCACATGAACGAAATGCCCATGAGCCCCGTAACGATGAACGCGATGCCGAGGCCTTTGAGCGGAGCCGGAATGTGCGAATATTTCAGTTTCTCGCGGATGGCCGCGATGCCGACGATGGCCAGCCACCAGCCCAAGCCTGAACCCAACGCGAAGACCGTCGCCTCGGCCAGATTCGCATACTCCCGCTGCTGCATGAACAGCGAACCGCCCAAAATGGCGCAGTTCACGGCAATCAACGGCAGGAAAATGCCCAACGAAGCATACAGCGCCGGCGACACCTTTTCGATGACCATCTCCAACAGCTGCACGATGCACGCGATGGTGGCGATAAACATGATGAGCGTCAGGAAGCTCAAATCCACGTCGGCCAAAGCCGGACTCAGCCACGACAGCGCGCCCGCACCCAACAGGTAACGGTTCATCAGATAGTTGAGCGGCACCGTAATCAGCATGACGAATACGACCGATACGCCCAAGCCGAAAGCGGTTTTCACGTTTTTGGAAACGGCCAGATAGGAGCACATCCCCAAAAAGTAGGCGAAAATCATGTTGTCGACGAAAATCGACCGGATGAATATATTGAGTAGGTTTTCCATAATCGCAAAAATCGCTTAGTTTTTCTCTATCAACTCTTTATTGCGGGAACGCTGAATCCAGATGAACACGCCCACGAGAATCAGCGCCATGGGCGGCAGGATGAACAGGCCGTTGTTGGCGTAGCCGACCTCGTACAAGCCCTGCGGGATGACCTGATAGCCGAACAGCGTGCCCGAGCCGAACAATTCGCGGAAGAACGCGACGAGCACGAGGATAATCCCGTAGCCCACGCCGTTGCCCACGCCGTCCAAGAACGAAGGCCACGGCTTGTTGGCCATCGCGAAGGCTTCGAGCCGTCCCATGACGATGCAGTTCGTGATGATGAGGCTGACATAGACCGAGAGTTGTTTGCTGACGTCATACAGGAAGGCTTTCAGCACCTGATCGACCAAAATCACGAGGGCCGCGATAACCGTCAACTGCACGATGATGCGGATGCGGGGCGGAATCGTGTTCCGCAAAAGCGAGATAATCAGGTTGGAAAACGCCGTCACCACCGTTACGGAAATGGCCATGACCAAAGCCGGCTGCAATTTCACGGTAACGGCCAATGCCGAACAGATGCCCAACACCTGCACGGTGATGGGATTGTTGCCGCCCAAAGGCGTCGTTATCAATTTCAGATTCTTGGCCGAGAACCAAGCCTCTTTCTCCTGCTGCTGTTCCATATAAGCGTCGATACTTATTTCGTTCTACTAATTAAGGTAGGAGCCGGCTTATTCCGCCTCCTGGGGTTGTTCGGGTTGCACCGGTTCGGCAGGCTGTTCGGGCTGAACGGGTTGCGGAACGGGCGTCTCCGGGGTTTCTGGCTTTTCTTCCTCCACCTCGGGTGCCGGCACCGGTTTGGGGGCGGGCTTCGCCTCGGCCGGCTGCGCGGCGGGCTCCGGTTGCGGCGCCACACGGCGCGGCTGTACGGGCGCCACGGGTTCGGGCGTCACCACCGGTTCCGCCTCCGCCACACTATCGGCGGCCGTCAAGCCGCCCTCGTCCTGCATCCGGAGGAAAAACGGGATGTAATAGGTCAGACAGTCGTGCAACATATCGGAAACGCCGGTACTCGTAATCGTGCCGCCGGAAATGGCGTCCACGGCATGGACGGGGTCGCCCTTGTAATTCTTGACGCCGCCTTTCTGCACCGTGACGGACGTAAACTGACGGTTTTCATCGAAAATCCGCTTGCCGGCGAACGGCTGCTGGAACGCATCGCCCACGATTTCCGCGCCCAAGCCCGGGGTTTCGCCCTGGTGGCCGAACGACACGCCCGCCACCGTATTCATATCGGACTCTAACGTGATGTAGCCCCAAACCGGGCCCCACAGCCCCTTGCCGTACAAGGGCACAATATAGCTGTCGGCCTCGCCCTTATGGCAGACGAACACCGGCAATTCAGCGTCCTTCCCCATCGCCACCGCGTTCTTCATGCTGATGTCGAACGCGCGCGTACCCTGACCTTCCAACAGACGACCGTCCGCCGCGTAACGCGCCAGCACGTCGCCCGCCGCGTCAATCGTCAATTCTTCGCGGATATAGTCGCCGTACAGGGCTTCGGCGTCTTCGGCCGTGGATGCGATGCCGGCCGCCTTGAGGATGTTCTGCATCGTCTCCACCTGGGCGTTCTTGTCCTGAAAGGGTTTCAACAAGGTTGCGGCCAACGCCAGCAACGCGGCCACCACGACCACCATGACGGTGGTGTAAATGTAGATATATTTATTCGAGAACATACGGTAACGGCCTCCTATTTAGTTGCATTTTTGAGTTTCAAACGACGCTGACGGCGTTGGATGTTGCGGTTCACGACCAGATAGTCGATAAGCGGCGCAAACGTGTTCATGAACAGAATCGCCAGCATCATGCCTTCCGGATAGGCCGGATTGAACACGCGAATCAGCACGGCCAACACGCCTATCAGAAAACCGTAAATCACCTTGCCCCAATTGGTTTGGGCCGACGTCACCGGGTCGGTGGCCATGAACACGGCCCCGAACAGGAAACCGCCCATGAGCAACTGCTGCCAGGGCGTGGCCACCGTGGCGCCCGCCGCGTGCGCGATGAGCCCCATCGACAGGCCGCCCAACACCACGGAGAGCATGACGCGCAGGCTGCCGATGCCCGTCCACAACAGGATGGCGGCGCCTATCAGGATGCAAAGTTTGGACGTCTCGCCCACCGAGCCGGGCATGAAGCCGAAAAACAACTGGCTCAAATCGGGCAGATTGGCCGCCTGCCCCTGCGACACCGAAGCCAAGGCGGTCGGGCCGGACGTGGCGTCGGCCACCCAAACCTCGTCGCCCGACATATGCGCCGGATAGGCGAAGAACAGGAACGCGCGCGCCAAAAGCGCCGGGTTCCAGATATTCATACCGGTTCCGCCGAACACTTCCTTGCCGATAATCACGGCGAAAGCCGTCGCCACGGCCAGCATCCACAGCGGCACGTCGGGCGGGCAAATCAACGGAATCAGGAAGCCGGAAACGAGGAAGCCCTCGTTGACTTCATGGCCGCGGTATTGGGCGAAGATGAACTCAATCCCCAAGCCCACGACATAGCTCACAATCAACATCGGCAGCACCTTCGTACAGCCGAACCAAAACGTCGGCCAAAACGCCGCGGATTCGCCCAAGGCGTTGTAGTGCATCAGCCCCACGTTGTAGGTTCCGAACAAAAAGCACGGCATCAAAGCGAGCACGACCATAATCATCGCACGCTTCATATCCAGGCCGTCCCGCACATGGGCGCCCTTGACCGTCACCGTATCCGGCACGTATAAAAAGGTCTCGAACGCATCGAACGTCGCGTGCAGGAACGCGAAGCGACCTCCCTTTTCGAATTGCGGTTTGATCCGATCTAAAAACTTTCTCAACATAATATGCGTATTGGGTTTCCCCTTTTGATTCGTATTCCGTTTATCGTGGCCTCTATTCGCTCATTTCCTTACGCATCAGCTCCAGACCGTCGCGGATAATCTGCTGGATGTCGGTCTTGGACGCGTCGATGTATTCGCAAAGCGCGAAATCCTCGGGCGCCACCTCGTAAATCCCGAGGTTCTCCATCGCCTCGATGTCTTGCGTGATACAGGCCTTGAGCAACTGCATCGGGTAGATGTCCATCGGCAACACCTTCTCGAACTCGCCCGTCAGCACGAACGCCCGCTTGCCGCCGTTCACGTTCGTGTCGATGCGGTAAGTACGTTGCGGGAACAGCCACGAGAAGAACGTCTTGGAGAAGCTGAACATATTGAGCCCCAACGTCATCCAGCCCATAAAACGGAAGCGGTTGCCCTCCGGAATCACGGAAATGAGGTGGTCGTAAGCCCCCAAATAACCTTGGGCGGAGATTTTGGTCCCCGTCAGCACGTTGCCGCTGATGACGCGGATGTCCGCCGGATGGCCGTCCACGCTATGGCGGTTGTCGCCGTCAAGCACCTCCAGGCCGCGTTCCATGCCTTTCACGTTGTCTTGCAGGAAATAGCGCACCGATACGCCGGCCAACACCTTGTGGTAACTCGTCCGGATGACTTCCGAACCGGCCAGGGCCACGATTTTCGTGGCGTCGTAACGGCCTTTGAGGAACAGGCGTCCCATAATCATGACGTCCTGCGGATGCACGTACCAAACTTCCTCGCCCTTGTCGATGGGGGCGATGTGGTGAATCTGTATGCCGACGTTGCCGCAAGGGTGCGGGCCTTCGAAATAGTGAAGTTCCGCCCGCTTGCATTCGGTAAAGGCCACGGCGTTGTTCTTCTGCACGTGCAAGCCCAAATGCACCTTGCCCGCGGTGAGCGTGCGCAAAACGTCCACACCGGCCTGAAAGTCCTCTTCGCGGCCGTGCGCCAGCATATCCATGTCGGGCGCGAGCGGCGCGGTATCGAAGCAGGAAATGAAGATGTCACGGGGCCTCCGCTGCGGGTCGGCCACCGTATCGTAAGGACGGCGGCGGATGAAAGCCCACAGACCGGCGTCCAACAGCTGGCGCACGGCCGTATCCCGTTTCGAACCGTCCCACGCGGCCAAATCGGCGGCGGAATAAGCCGTAAACGTTTCATAAGCCATCTCCTTGTCGGCTTTCAGACGGATTTCCTCGATGCGGCGTTTGGGGCCATAGACGATTTCCGTAACCGTGCCGCTGACCGGCGAAGTCACCTTGACGGCCTCGCGGTTCTTGTCGTAGAACAGCGGCGTACCGGCCTTGACCACCGAACCCGCTTCCACCAACAATTTGGGACGCATATCCCAAAAATCGACCGGCTTGACGGCATAATCCTCATGGAAAAATGCCGGCGCACGCAGAGAACCGTCGGCTACACCCTGTATCCGTATATCCAAGCCTCTCCGCAACTTAATCACCTTATTCATCTGAAAATCGCTTATAAAATGGTCGCAAATATAGCGTTTTCCGCCCAAAGAATCAAGGGGTAGCGCGATGGTCGGCGGGGGGTGAACCGACGGCTCAGAACAGCGACGTCACATTGTTCGCGAACAGGCGCACAGAGATGGCCAAAAGAATGATTCCAAAGAATTTACGCAAGATATAGATCCCGCCCTTGCCCACGATTTTCTCCACCTTGTCCACATAGCGGATCACGACATAGACCACTATCATGTTCAGCACCAAGGCGATGACGATATTCAACAGGTTGTATTCCGCCCGCAAGGACAGTAGCGTCGTGAGCGTACCCGCCCCCGCGATGAGCGGAAACACGAGCGGCACAATCGTGGCCACCCCGTTCGGCCCGTCGTTGCGGAACACCTCGATGCCGAACGTCATTTCGACGGCCAAGACGAAGAGGACGAGCGAACCCGCCACCGCGAACGAAGACACGTCGATGCCGAACAGCGCGAGCAACGCATCGCCCAGGAACAGGAAAGCAAACAGGATGCCGAACGAGAGCAAGGCGGCCTGCCAGGCACTGACCCCGCCCCGGTTCTTGTTCAAATCGACGATAATGGGAATCGACCCCGTGATATCGATGACCGCGAACAGCACGACAAACGCGCTGGCGATTTCCGCAATGCTGAAATGCAATGGCATGGTTCAATAATCCTTATACGATACGCTAAGCGGCCACCATCTTGATGCCGTCGATAATCATGTTGGTGCCCAATATGGCCACAATCAAACCCATGAGTTTGCTCAGCACCAAAATGATGTCCTTGCCCAAAAACTTGTAGATATAACGGCTGAAAATGAGCGCGACATAGGTCAGCCCCAATACGAACGCCAAAATAAGCACGATTTCAAGGATATACCAATAATTGTGCGCGGCCGCGTAGTTCATGGCCGCCACAATCGTACCCGGCCCGGCCAACATCGGTATCGCGAGGGGCGAAATGGCGACGCTCTCGTCGAAATCGGCATGGGGTTCCGGCGTCCCGTTCCCCGGCACGGACACGTTGCTCTGAATCGTGGACTTCTTGGACTGCAACAGCTCGAAGCCGACGTAAAACAGCAACAATCCGCCCGTAATCTTGAAGGCCGGTATCGTGATGCCGAAAAATTCGAAGATGTACTTCCCGATTAGGACGAAGGCCAACACGATACAGAACGCCGTCACCGTGGCCGTTTTGGCCACCTTGCGGCAACTCGCCTCCGACGCGCCGCTCGTCACGCCCATAAAGATAGGCACGTTGGCAATGGGGTTGATGATGGCGAACAGACTCGCGAACACCGACAGCCCGAATACAAACAAATCGTGCATACTGTCCCGCGCCCCTATTTATACTCCGCAATAATGTCCTTCACCTGGTCGGGCGTGAGCCGGCCATAGACCTTTTCCCCCACCATGGCGACGGGCGCCAAACCGCAGGCGCCTACGCAACGCAGGCAGTTGAGCGAGAACTTGCCGTCGGCCGTCGTCTCCCCCACGTTGATTTTCAGCTGCCGCTTGAACTCGTCCAGCACCTTCTCCGCGCCCCGCACGTAGCAGGCCGTTCCCATGCAGATGGAAATGGGGTGCTCGCCCTTGGGCACCATCGAGAAAAACGAATAAAACGTAACGATGCCATAGACATGCGCCACGGGCATCTTCAACGCATGCGCCACCACTTCCTGCACGGCTTCCGGCAAATAGCCGAACGCGCCCTGCACTTTGTGCAACACATTGATTACCTCGCCCTTGTCATTGTTATAAGCCTGACAAATGTCCCGGATCGCTTTCACTTTGCTCTCCGACAACGTGATTTTTTTCATAGGTCCGATGATATTTCGCTTGGTTGTTGAATTTATATCGTTTCGATTTTATCGCTATGGTCGAAATAGTGCGTATGCAACAGGTGATGCGCCTTTTCGCTCATAGGATGCTGCAAAAATTCCTCGTACAGCCGCTTGACGTATTCGTTCTCGTGCGACTTGCGCAACGCCTTGCCCTCGTCCTCGCGGTAGATGGCCTTGGCCCGCGCTTCGAGAATGGCCGCGTTGCCATGGTGGTAGGGCTGACCGCCGCCACCGATACAACCGCCGGGGCAAGCCATGACCTCGATGGCGTGCAAATCCAGTTCGTGGCTGCGTACCGCGTCCAACAGCTGGCGCGCGTGGCCCAAACCGTGCGCGATGCCGATGCGGATCGGCGTGCCGTCGAAATCGACGGTCGCCACCCGGACGCCGTCCATGCCGCGCAGGGCTTCGAATTCAACCTTTTGCAACGTCTTGCCCGTAAAGAGTTCGTAGGCCGTCCGCGTGGCCGCCTCGATGACGCCGCCCGTGACGCCGAAGATGACGCCCGCACCCGTGGATTCACCCAAGGGGTTGTCGAAATCCTCGTCCGGCAGGTTGGCGAAGTCAAGGTTGGACTGCTTGATGAGATTGGCCAACTCGCGCGTCGAAATCGCGATGTCCACGTCGGGATTGCCGTCGGTCTTGAATTCCTCGCGCTGGCATTCGTACTTCTTGGCCAGACAGGGCATGACCGACACGACGACGAGGTCTTCGCGCTTGACGCCTATCTGATTGGCGAAATACGTCTTGGCCACCGCCCCGAACATCTGTTGCGGCGATTTGGCCGAAGACGGCACGTCGAGCATATCGGGATAATTGTATTCGAAGAAATTGACCCAGGCCGGGCAGCAGGACGTGAGAATCGGCAACTTGACCGACTTGTCGCCGTTCATGAAGGCCGACAGACGGCCCAACAGCTCGCTGCCCTCCTCCATAATCGTGAGGTCGGCCGCGAAATCGGTGTCGAACACGCGGTCGAAGCCCAAGGCCCGCAAAGCCGCCGCCAGTTTACCCGTCACGATGGTGCCGGGGGCCAGGCCGAATTCCTCGCCCAAGGCCACACGCACGGCCGGCGCCGTCTGCACGACGACCGTCTTGGCGGGGTCGTTCAAAGCCGCGATGACGCGCGCCGTATGATCGACTTCCGTCAACGCGCCCGTCGGACAGGCCGTGACGCACTGCCCGCAGAACGTGCAGGGCGACTGTTCCAAATCCTTTTCAAAGGCCGGCGAAACCACGGCGTTGAAACCCCGGTTCACGGCCGAAAGCGCGCCCACGGTCTGCACGTCGTTGCACATCGTCTCGCAACGGCGGCACATGATGCACTTATCGACGTCGCGCACGATGGAGGGCGACAAATCCTTGCGGTAGTGCGACTGTTCGCCCTGATAGGCGATTTCGCGCACGCCCAGCTTCTGCGCCAGCGTCTGCAACTCGCAATGGCCCGACTTGGCGCATACGAGGCAGTCGGCCGGATGGTCGGACAGCAGGAGTTCGACCACGGTACGCCGCGCGTTGAGCACACGCATACTGTGCGTGCGCACCACCATGCCCTCCTCGCAGTTCGTGGAGCAGGCCGGCGCCAGATTGCGGCGTCCTTCCACCTCCACGACGCAGACACGGCAACCGCCGGGTTTGTTCTCTATATCCAGATTTTCGAGATGGTAATAGCAAAGCGTCGGAATGTCGATGCCCAAGTCCTTGGCGGCCTGTAAAATCGTCGTTCCCTTGGCGACTTCGGCAACCCGATTGTCTATGGTTAATTTCACGGTCTCCATGCTTACTTGATTGAAATGGCGTTAAACTTACATTTTTCGATACAGGCCCCGCACTTGATGCAGACATCCTGGTTAATCTTATGCGGCTGTTTCTTCTCGCCCTCGATGGCGCTGACCGGGCAGTTCCGCGCACAGGCCGTACAGCCCACGCAGACCGCCGGGTCGATTTCGTAACGCATCAGCGCGCGGCATTGGCCCGCGCGGCATTTCGACTCGGTGACGTGTTCCACGTATTCGTCCCAGAAATTGTTGAGCGTGGAGAGCACGGGGTTGGGCGACGTCTGCCCCAACCCGCACAAGGCCGTATCCTTGATGACTTCCGCCAGGTTCTTGAGCCGGTGCAGGTCGTCCATCGTGCCCTTGCCTTTCGTGATTTTATCCAGTATCTCGTAGAGCCGCTTGTTGCCGATACGGCAGGGCGTGCACTTGCCGCAGGACTCCTCTACCGTGAAGTCGAGGTAGAACTTGGCCACCGACACCATGCAGTCGTCTTCGTCCATGACGATCATACCGCCCGACCCCATCATGGAACCGGCCGCCGTCAGACTTTCGTAGTCGATGGGGATATCCAAATGCTTCTCGGTGAGACAGCCGCCCGAAGGACCGCCGGTCTGCACGGCCTTGAACTTCTTGCCGCCCTTGATGCCGCCGCCGATTTCAAAGATGATTTCGCGCAGCGTGATGCCCATCGGCACCTCAATCAGCCCCACGTTGTTGATTTTACCGGCCAACGCGAACACCTTGGTGCCTTTCGACTTCTCGGTGCCGATGGCGGCGAACCACTCCGCCCCCTTGTTGATGATGACCGGGATATTGGCGAACGTCTCCACGTTGTTGACGTTGGTCGGCTTGCCGAGGTAGCCGCTTACCGACGGGAACGGCGGCTTGAGCGTCGGCTCGCCCCGCTTGCCCTCCATCGAATGAATCAGGGCCGTTTCCTCGCCGCAGACGAAGGCGCCCGCGCCGAAACGCAACTCGATATCGAAATTGAAACCCGTGCCTAAAATCTTCTCGCCCAACAGGCCGCAATCCCGCGCCTGGGCGATGGCTTTCTGCAAACGCTCGATGGCCAGCGGGTACTCGGCCCGGATATAGACCAGGCCTTTCGTGGCGCCAATCGCATAGCCGCAGATGGCCATGGCCTCGATAACCGAATGCGGGTCGCCCTCCATGATGGAGCGGTCCATGAACGCGCCCGGGTCGCCCTCGTCGGCGTTGCAGACCACATATTTCTGATCGGCCTGCGACTTGGACGTGATTTCCCATTTGAGGCCCGTGGGGAAGCCCGCGCCGCCGCGGCCGCGCAAGCCCGAACGCTTAATCAGGTCGATGACCTCGGCCGGCTGCATGGCCGTCAGGCACTTGCCCAAGGCCGCATAGCCGTCGCAAGCGATGTATTCCTCTATCCTTTCGGGATCCAGGAAGCCGCAGTTCCGCAACGCGATACGCATCTGCTTGCGGTAAAAGTCCATATGCTTGGCGTCGCTCACGTGCGTGCGCGTGCCCGGGTCTTCATATAACAAGCGCGTGACCTTGTTGCCGCCCACGATATGTTCGTTCACGATTTCGGCCGCGTCTTCGGGCTTGACCTGCGTGTAGAACGTATTGTCGGGCATCACCTTGACGATGGGGCCCTTTTCGCAGAAACCGAAACAACCCGTCGTGACGACCTGCACCGTATCTTCCAATCCTTTTTCCGTCAAGGCTTCCTTGAGACGCTCCGCGATGAGGGCACTCTGAGAGGCCTTGCAGCCCGTACCGCCGCAGACCAGGAGCGTGCAACCGCCCGTGGCCCCGTCGCCTCCGGTCTGTGCGCCGTCTTCGCCCTGCCGGCGCGACCGCACGATGGCGCCGGCCGCCTCACGGAGCGCGCGCAAATCATCCAACGACTTGATTTTATCCATCTTAAACTTTTTTAGAACAACGATTTACAAATATAGAAAATTTTCCCGTACCCGCAACCGCCGGCCCGAGAAAGTTATAAACTACCGACGGCGGTGGTTGCGCAGCACCTTGATGCTGTGGCCAATCCCCATACCGAAGCAGATGCAGGCCAGGCCGCCCACCACATAAAACACCGTCCGCGCCCAAAGCCCCGTGAGGTCAACGCGCCCGCGCAGGCAGAAAAAGGCCACATAAAGCAGGGAAACGAGCGCGAGGCCGCTCA
>CAMXAS010000017.1 GCA_947179195.1 uncultured Bacteroidales bacterium | reverse complement strand
GTTCTATAATCCTTTTGTCAACCATATTAAATACTGATTTACACTGCAAAGATAATAAAAAATATGTTTTCAAACGCAATAAATCGGAACTTTTCGCATTTTCAAACGCAATAACGCGGAACTTTTTGCATTTCCAAACGCAATAACAAGGATATTTATTCAGGAAACCTCCTGCAATAAGTTACAAACAGATTATTAACCGCTGGCGGCTACCTATTGTGGGCAGGCGTAGGGTTCAGGCGGGCGAAGCCCGACAGTGGGGTGGCCGACACGTGACATCCCCCATTTGTAAAAACGTCAAAATTAAAGTATATTTGCAAACGACTAAGCCTTATGGGGCGAAGCCGATAGATTTACACACCGAAAACCTTATACTATGAGATTCATCGTCAACAGCCAGGTCCTGCTCAAGCATCTGCAGGCCGTGGGCGGCGTCATTTCCACGAACACGTCCATGCCTATCCTGGAAAACTATCTGTTCGACCTGCGCGGTTCGGAACTGTCCATCATCGGTTCCAACGCCGAGACCACGATTATGGTCACGCTCGAAGTGGAGTCGAACGAGGAGGGCCGTGTGGCCATTCCGTCCAAAATGCTGCAGGACATCGTCAAGACGTTCCCCGATATGCCGATGGTGTTCCAAATCGACAACGACAATTTCTCCGTCGAGATTTCGGTGGGCGAGGACGGCAACTATAAGCTGGCGGGCGAAGACCCGGCCGCCTATACCGAGATTCCGGTCATGGAAGGGGAGTCGGGCAAGACCGAGCTGCCGGCCGACCTGCTTTCGAGCGCGATTTCCAAGACCGTCTTCGCGACGGGCAACGACGCGCTGCGCATGGTTATGTCGGGCGTCTATTTCGAACTCTCGCCCGAGAACCTGACGTTCGTGGCCACCGACGCCCACAAGCTCGTGCGCTACCGCCGCACCGATGCCCGCGCCGAGGCCAGCGGCCATTTCATCGTGCCCAAGCGGGCCTTGCTGCAACTCAAGAACGTGCTTTCGCTGCGCAAGGAGAACGTCCCCGTCACGATGGCCTACAACGACCGTAACGTGTTCTTCTCGTTCGAGAAGGTACAGATTGTATGCCGCCTCATCGACGGCAAATACCCCAACTACGACGCGGTGATTCCGAAAGACAACCCGCACCGCCTGACCATCGACCGCGCGGCCTTCCTGACGGCCCTGCGCCGTATCGCGATTTTCGCCGAACAGTCGGTGCCCCAGGCCCGCCTCAAAATCAGCGGCAAGGAACTGTTGCTTTCGGCCGAAGACGTGGCCAAGTCGAACGCGGCCAAGGAAAAACTCGCGTGCCAGTACGAGGGCGAACCGATTGAAATCGGCTTCAACGCCAAGTTCCTCATCGAGATGCTGAACAACATCGAGACCGAAGAAGTCTGCCTGGCCATGTCGCATCCGAGCCGCGCCGGCATCCTGCTGCCGGTCAACAATGCCGACGAAGCCGAAGACATCCTGATGCTCGTCATGCCGGTGGCCCTGTAATCCGCCGACGGCGATAACGTAAAGAAATAACTTAAATACATTGTAATATGGCTAAAATCAAAGGAGAAATCGTTGTAGACCGGGAACGCTGCAAAGGTTGCGAAGTCTGCACGACCGCTTGCCCGACCAATACGATCGGCATGTCTAAAGAAGTGAACGGCAAAGGCTACCACTTTGCCATGATGATCAGCGACACCTGCATCGGTTGCGCGTCCTGCGCGATGATTTGCCCGGACGGCGTCATCACGGTTTACAAGGCCAAAATCGAAGAATAAGGCCGGGTAGAAAAGACGGAATAAAAAAATCAACAAAAGCATAAAGTAATGGAAGAATTACGTTTAATGAAAGGGAACGAAGCCATCGCCGAGGCCGCTATCCGCGCCGGTTGCGACGGTTATTTCGGTTATCCCATCACGCCCCAGTCCGAGGTGATGGAATACTTGATGAAGGAACGTCCCGAGAATCGTACCGGTATGGTGGTGCTGCAAGCCGAAAGCGAGCTGGCCGCCATCAATATGGTTTACGGCGGCGCCTGCTGCGGCAAGCGGGTCATGACCTCTTCGTCCAGCCCCGGCTTCAGTTTGAAACAGGAAGGTATCTCCTATATGGCGGGTGCTGAATTGCCCTGCCTTATCCTGAACGTCGTCCGCGGCGGTCCAGGTCTGGGTACGATTCAGCCGGCCCAGTCCGACTATTTCCAATCCACGAAGGGTGGCGGTCACGGTGACTACCGTCTGATCGTCCTCGCGCCGTCGTCCGTACAGGAAATGGCCGATTTCGTGGCGCTGGCCTTCGACTTGGCGTTCAAGTACCGGATGCCGTCGCTGATTCTTTCGGACGGCGTCATCGGCCAGATGATGGAAAAGGTCGTGCTGCCGGAACAGCGTCCGCGCTTCACGGAAGCCGAAATCCGCAAGAACACGCCTTGGGCCACGGTGGGTAAGACGCCCGACCGCGAACACAACATCATCACGTCCTTGGATATGGATGCGGCCAGTCAGGAAAGACACGTGCTGCACCTGCAGGAAAAATACAACGCCGTGGAGGAAAACGAAGTCCGCTTCGAGGAAATCCAGTGCGAAGACGCCGAATACATCTTCGTCGCCTACGGTTCCTGCGCCCGTATCTGCCAAAAGGCCGTGGATTTGGCCCGTGCCAAAGGCATCAAGGTGGGTCTGTTGCGTCCCATCACGCTCTTCCCGTTCCCGAAAAAGGAAATCGCCCGCTTGGCCGAACGCGCCAAAGGCTTCCTGTCGGTGGAAATGAGCTTGGGTCAGATGGTGGAAGACGTTCGCCTGGCCGTCAACGGCAAGACGAAAGTGGAATTCTACGGCCGCGTGGGCGGTATCATCCCCAACCCGGATGAAGTAGTAAAAGCATTAGAAACTAAATTATTATAGGAGGTTGTATGGCATCAAACATTTGCACACCCGAGAATCTGGTTTACAAGAAAACCTCTCTCATGACCGATAATGTCCTGCACTACTGTCCCGGTTGCGGTCACGGTACCATACACCGCACGTTGATGGAGGCTGTGGACGAAATGGGTCTTCAGGAAAAGACCGTCGGCATCGCGCCGGTCGGTTGCTCGGTCTTCGCTTATAATTATATGAACGTGGATATGCAGGAAGCGGCCCACGGACGTGCGCCCGCGCTGGCCACGGCCGTAAAGCGCCTCATGCCCGAAAAGTTCGTCTTCACCTACCAGGGCGACGGCGACTTGGCGGCCATCGGTACGGCTGAAACGGTACACGCCTGCAACCGTGGCGAAAACATCTTGATGATTTTCGTCAACAACGCGATTTACGGTATGACGGGCGGTCAGATGGCGCCGACGACGCTGGAAGACATGAAAACCGCCACGAGCCCCTACGGCCGTGACGTCCACAAGGTGGGCTGGCCGTTGCGCATCACCGAAATGATCGCGCAGTTGAACGGGGTCCGCAACGTATCGCGTCACTCGGTGCACACGGCCGCGGCCGTCCGCACGCTCAAGAAAGCGATTAAGAAAGGTATCGAAGACCAGATGGCCAACAAGGGCGGTCTGACGTTTATCGAAGTGATGTCGAACTGCAACTCCGGATGGAAGATGAAACCGGTTGACGCCAACAAATGGATGGTGGAAAACGTGTTCGAATACTTCAAGCCGGGCGACATCAAGGTGGACGGACAGCTCGTCAGATAAGGGATTATTCACGCTAAAATCACAAAACAATGACAGAAGAAATTATTATAGCAGGATTCGGTGGGCAAGGGGTATTGTCTATGGGCAAAATCTTGGCCTACTCGGGCGTGATGGAAAACAAGGAAGTCAGCTGGATGCCTTCCTATGGTCCCGAAATGCGCGGCGGTACCGCCAACGTATCGGTCATCATCAGCGACGAACGCATTTCGTCGCCCGTCATCAATGCTTTCGATACGGCCATCGTGCTCAACCAGCAGTCGATGGACAAGTTCGAAAACGCGGTTAAACCCGGCGGTTGCCTGATTTACGACCCCAACGGCATCACGCGTCACCCGGAACGTAAGGACATCAAGGTCTATACGATTGCGGCCAACGACGCGGCCAACGAAATGGGCTTGAACAAGGTGTTCAACATGATCGTATTGGGCGGCTTCCTGAAAGTGAAACCGTTGTTGCAACCCGAATTCATCCACAAGGGTTTGGAAAAATCCTTGCCGGCTCGTCACCACAATTTGATTCCGGAAAACGAGAAGGCGATCGAACTGGGCAAGACTTTGATTAAGGAAGTCCGCTAGTTCCGGTTTTTCCTAAGAGGGGAGCGGCTCCGCTATGGCGGGGCCGCTCTTTTTATATCCCTTTATATCACATTATCACTATTTTTTTGTACCTTTGCACACCCTTACGGCCCGTCCGTAACCCTGTTTTGAAATTTTAAACAATAATAAACATGGTAATCAATAAATTAGATCAGATGTTCGAGCTCTTGCGGAGTAAGGACAAAAAGCGTTTGGTAGCGGCTTACGCCAACGATTCCCACACGATTGGCGCCGTAAGCAAGGCGGTGGACCTCGGCATTGTAGAAGCCACGCTCGTAGGCGACGAAGCCACGATTGCGAAGGTTTGCGCCGAAGAAAACATCGACATCAAGAAATTCAAAATCGTACAGGAAGCCGACGAGAACAAGGCGGCTCAGCTGGCGGTCAAATTGATTAACGACGGCGAAGGCAATCTGTTGATGAAGGGCCTCGTGAGCACCGACAAATATATGCGTGCCATCCTGAACAAGGAAAAAGGCCTGATGCCCGGCCCGAAAGCCATGCTGACCCACGTGGCGGTGATGCAAAACCCGTTCTATCACAAACTGTTGGTGGTAAGCGATATGGCCATCATCCCGGCTCCGGACTTGAACCAAAAAGTGGCGATTGCCAACTACCTGATTTCGACGGCCAAGATGATTGGCATCGAAAAGCCGAAGGTTGCCGTGATTGCGGCCACCGAACAGATGTCGGCCGGTATGCAGGCTTGCGTGGATGCCGCTTTGATTTCCAAGATGGCCGAAAGGGGCCAGATCAAGGGCGCGTTCGTGGACGGCCCGTTGGCTTTGGACGTGGCCATCGACAAAGAGGCTTGCGAGATTAAGAAAATCGGCGGTCAGGTGGGCGGCGACGCCGACTGTCTGCTGTTCCCGAACATCGAATCGGGCAACGTGTTCTACAAAATGCACACGAAATTCTGCAAGGGCGACCTGGGCGCGATGGTGGTCGGCGCGAAAGTGCCGTGCATCCTCTCGTCGCGTGGCGACAGCGAAAAGGTAAAACTTTACTCGATTGCGCTCGCGGCCTTGTGCGCGAAATAATTTGCAGTTTAAAAAAAATTATGTTACCTTTGCGCTCCCAAACGGGAATTGTAAACGTAATATAGGATACTAAAACAGACACAGGTAGTTATGTACTTAACGGCTGAACAGAAACAGGAAATTTTCAAGAAACACGGCGGCGCCGCCACGAATACCGGTAGCGTAGAAGGTCAGATCGCGTTGTTTACGGAACGGATTCTTCACCTGACCCAACACGTGAAAGCGCACCACAACGACAAATTCACGAACCGCGCGTTGGTCAATTTGGTCGGTAAACGTAAGAAGTTGCTCGAATACCTCAAGGAGAAAGACATCGAACGTTACAGAAATATCCTGAAGGAACTCGGTTTGCGTAAGTAAACCCGCGTGCTGTAGAATAGGGAAAAAGGCAATTATTGTTTAATTGCCTTTTTTTCTATTTTTAGTCTTCCCGTTTTCCCCCTGCGGCGTAGGCCGCGCGGAAGCGGACGGACGGAACGGCCTGCCTTGAACGATAAAGCAAGTAAGATAAGATAGTAGTTAAATTAGTTGTTATGTTAGGAATTCAAAAAAAATTCAATCTCCCGGACGGTCGGGAGGTGATGATCGAAACCGGTAAACTGGCCAAGCAAGCCGACGGTTCGGTCGTAGTCAAATGCGGTAACACGATGATTTTGGCCACGGTCTGCAGCAAGGCGGAAGCCGGCGAAAACGTGGACTTCATGCCGCTGACCGTCGATTATCAGGAAAAATATGCGGCCGTGGGCCGTTTCCCGGGCGGTTTCTTCAAACGGGAAGCGCGTCTGTCGGAATACGAAATATTGATTTCCCGTTTGATTGACCGCGCGTTGCGTCCCTTGTTCCCCGACAACTACCACGCCGAAACACAGGTGTTGGTGACCTTGATTTCGGGTGACCGCGACACGCAGCCCGACGCCTTCGCCGCTTTGGCCGCCTCGGCCGCCCTTTCGGTATCGGATATCCCGTTCCACGGCCCGATTTCGGAAGTACGCGTGGCGCGTATCGACGGCAAGTTCGTCATCAACCCCTCGACGACCGATTTGGAAAGAGCCGACCTCGAACTCATGGTGGGCGCCACGATTGACGACATCTCGATGGTGGAAGGCGAAATGAAAGAGGTTTCGGAAGAAGTCATGATCGAAGCCCTGAAGGCGGCGCACGAAGCCATCAAGGTACAGTGTCAGGTGCAGATGGAACTGGCCAAGGAAGTGGGCAAGGCCAAGCGCGAATACAACCACGAGACGAACGACGACGATTTGCGCCGTTTGGTAGAGGAAAAGACGTATCAGAAATGCTACGACGCCGCCCGCGAATGCGTGGCCGACAAGAAGCTCCGCGGTCAGAAAATCGACCAAATCAAGGCCGACTTCATTGCCGAGAACTTTACGCCCGAAACGCTGGAAGGCAAGGAATTCATGATTGCCCGCTACTTCCACGACGTACACCGCAAGGCGGTCCGCGACATGATTCTCAAGGAAAGAATCCGTTTGGACGGCCGCGGCTTGGAAGACATCCGTCCGATTTGGTGCGAGGCCGACTATCTGCCCTCCGCCCACGGTTCGGCCATCTTCACGCGCGGTGAAACGCAGTCGCTCTCGACCGTCACCTTGGGTTCCAAACTCGACGAACAGACGATCGACGGCGCGATTATCGAAGGTAAGAACAGCTTCCTGCTACACTATAACTTCCCGTCTTTCGCCACGGGTGAGGTGAAACCGCAGCGCGGCACGAGCCGCCGCGAAACGGGTCACGGCAACCTGGCCATGCGGGCGTTGAAACAGGTGCTCCCGAAGGGCGCCGACAACCCCTATACGATCCGCGTCGTTTCCGACATTCTGGAATCGAACGGTTCGTCTTCGATGGCGACGGTCTGCGCGGGCTGCTTGGCGTTGATGGACGCCGGTGTCAAAATCAGCAAGCCGGTTTCCGGTATCGCGATGGGCTTGATTACCGACCCCGAAACCGGCAACTACGCCGTATTGTCCGACATCCTCGGCGACGAAGACCACTTGGGCGATATGGACTTCAAGGTATGCGGTACGCGCGACGGCATCACGGCCTGTCAGATGGATATCAAGATTGACGGGCTTTCCTACGACATCTTGGCCAAGGCTTTGATGCAGGCCAAGCAGGGTCGTGCGCACATCCTGGGCAAGATGCTCGAAGTGTTGCCCGAACCGCGCGCCGACTATAAACCGCACGCGCCGCGTATCGTACAGATTACGATTCCGCGCGAATTCATCGGCGCCGTTATCGGCACGGGCGGCAAGGTTATCCAGGAATTGCAGCGTGAGACCAACACGCAGATTTCGATTGAAGAAGTGGGCGAAATCGGGGTTATCGACATCGCCGGCAACAACAAAGAGGGCATGGATGCGGCTTTGGAACGCATCAAGGCGATTACGGCCGTACCCGAAGTGGGCGAGGTTTACCACGGTACGGTACGCAACATCCAGCCGTTCGGCGCGTTCATCGAAATCCTGCCGGGCAAGGACGGTCTGTTGCACATCTCCGAAATGAGCTGGAAACGCTTGGAGAAAGTGGAAGATATGCTCAAGGAAGGCGATGAAATCGACGTGAAGCTCATCGACGTGGATCCGAAGACGGGCAAACTCAAATTGTCGCACAAGGTGCTGACGCCCAAGCCGGAAGGTTATAAGGAACCGGAACCGCGCGAACGCCGTCCGCGGGAAGACCGTGGCGACCGCCGCGACAGGGGCGAACGCCGGGAACGCGAAGTGCCCACGCTGTCCGCGCCCAAACTGCGCAGTCAGATGAACGACGCGCCGGCTCAGCCGGAACAACCCGCCGCGCCCGCCAACCCGGGCGACGACCTCTTGTTCTAAGCGCGGTCACGTTCTAACGAAAAAGCCGGACCCTTCGGGGTTCGGCTTTTTTATTTGTCCGCGGCGGGTGGTGCCGCAAGCGCTAAACCAATTGGCTTTTCAACAGCGACAGGGCTTCGTAGGCGGCCTCCCGGATGATGTCGGCGCGCGCATGGGCGCTGTCGAAACGGCAACAACGGCTTACACAAAGGCCGTCCGGCCCCGCCACCGCCATCCACACCATGCCGACGGGTTTTTCAACCGAACCGCCGCCCGGCCCGGCCACGCCGGACGTAGCCACGGCATAGTCGCTGCCCAAACGGCGGCACGCGCCCAAGGCCATGGCTTCGACCACGGCCTGACTGACGGCGCCCTCGCGCGCCAGCACGTCGGCCGCTACATCGAGCATCCCCACCTTGACGCTGTTGGCATACGACACCACGCCGCCGAGGAAATAGGCCGAACTGCCGGCCACCCCCGTGATACAATGGGCGATATAACCGCCCGTACAGCTTTCGGCCGTGGCCAACGTGGCGTGCCGGCCCATCAACAGCCGCCCGATTTCGGTGGCCAGACTCAGATGCAGGTTTTCTTCCATACTGCAATATTACGAAAATAATCAACACGGCGCGCCGCCGGCCGACCGCTGTTTCTGACGGCGGTGGTAGGTGGCCATGTAGTCGCCGCGTAGCAGGTGTATGGCGCGGGCGTGGCGGCTGATGACAGTGGACAGCGGCACCTGCAGGCGGGTGGCGATTTGGCGGTAGGTGAGTTGCTCGATATACCGCATCTGCAACAAGACGCGTTGCGGGGACGACAGCGGCAGGTCGGCGAAACGGGTCTGCAACAGCCGCCGCGCGTAGGATGTCTTGTAGGATGACCGCTCCGATGGCGGCGGGGGCGCCGTTTGGACGGGCGCGGCGGCGATAGCGGCCGACTCCCAGCCCAAGGCCTCCCGTATCTTGTCCGGATAGAGCGTCTGATGCCGGCGGTAGTTCTCCTGACGGCGGACGTAATCGACGAGCCGCGAGTAGGCCATGCAGAACAGCCAGTTCTTGAGCGACTTGCCTTCGTCGAAGCGGTCTTGCTCGTAAAGTTCGGCCGCCTGCACGAGACAGTCGTGCGCCAGGTCGTCGGCCGCCGCGTTGTCGTGCAGATGCGACATCAAATAGAATTTAAGGTCTTGGCTATAAGCGCTTACCTGTTCCATGAATGCTTTTTTTTCCATATGTTTTGAATTTTGATCGTATAATATGTGTGGGGAGACGATGGCCGTCTTCCGAATCACAATGCAAAACTAAACCGCCCGAAGACGGTAAACAATTGAAAATTCTTAAAAAAGTTCAGAAAATGAAGCTAAGACGCCTTTTGACGGCACTCGGCCTTTTGGCGGGGCTGTGTGCCGGACTGACGGAAACAAGCGGACAGACAGCCTTAGAAACGGCGGAAACGCGCTACCGCATCGCGTTCTACAATGTGGAGAACCTGTTTTATCCCACGCGCGATACGAACATCTTGGACGAGGACTATACGCCGAGCGGCAGCCGCCATTGGAGCTGGACGAAGTTCGAAACCAAATGCCACCGCATTTTCAAGGTCATCGCGGCCTTGGACGCCGAAAACCCCTTGCTCTGCATCGGTTTGGCCGAAGTGGAGAACGAACGCGCCCTGCAACAGCTCTGCTACGGCACGCCCTTGCGCTACGGCCAATACCGTTTCGTACATTTCGACTCGCCCGACCGCCGCGGCATCGACGTGGCCTTGCTCTACCGCGCCGACCGCTTGGAAATCCTGCGGGCGCGGCCTTTGCCTGTGGGACGGGACAGCGGCCAAACCCAATTCCTGACGCGCGACATCCTGTCGGTTCAGGCGCGTGTCAAAACCACCGGCGACACGCTCTACCTGTTTGTCGTGCATTTCCCGTCCAAATTCGGGGGCGCGTTGGCCACGGACGCGCGCCGACGGCAGGCCGGAGGCACGCTGCGCCGCGCGATGGACAGCATCCGCACCGCTTGTCCGCAGGCCAAACTGCTGGCGATGGGCGACTTCAACGCCACGGCCGATGAAGCGGCGCTGAGGGAAAGCATCGGGTACGTCGGCGCGCGGGCCGCGGACGGGTTGGTGGCCGCCGGCACGGACAGCCCGGCGCCTTACATCAACCTGATGGCCGATTTTCCGCCCGGGGTCGGCAGCCACAAATACCGCGAGACCTGGAGCCTGATAGACCATATCGTCGTAAGCCGGGCGATGCGGGCCTGTTGCCGCTTGCCGGCGGCCATTTTCAAGCGGGAATTCCTGCTGACGGAAGACAAGACGTATTTCGGGGAAAAGCCGTTCAGAACGTTTGTAGGGCCGGCCTATCAGGGCGGCTACAGCGACCACCTGCCGGTGTATGTCGATTTGCACCTCGGGGCGTCCGCCGCTAATCGTCCCACTCGATGACGACCGGTACCGGCGCGGCGGGCGTCGTGTCGCGCCTGGCGGGGGCGGGTTTCTTGCGGCGGGCCTGTTTCGTGGAATCCGGTGCCGCGGCGGGCGCGGCGGTCGGCGTGGGGTTCACGGCATCGTCCTCGAATTCGATGACGAAGGTGTTGCGCTCCTGAACGGGGGGCAGCGGGGCGGGCTTGCGTTCGTCGCCACGACCGCCGTAACGTTGTTTTTCGGCCGCGAAAACGGCCTTGATTTGCTCGCGTTCCCGCGCGAACTTCTCCTGACGGTGTTCGCGCGCCGTGGCCATATCGTAGCGGATAACGGGGTCTGACATGGAGCCCGTGATGCGGATCGGCAGGCGCAGGCGTTCGGAATCGGTCACCACGAGGCCCAATTCCTTTTCCACCGCCCGCTGCTTGCGGCGACGGCTCAGGAAATCGGACAACTCGATGTCGATATGGTAGTCCACCGTATTGTCGAAACGGTGCACGCCGCTGAAATCCAGGTTCAGCAAAGAGGATTCTATCGACATACGCGGAATGATGACCTCGCCCCGGGCGATGTCGATATGGTTGCGCAGGTCGGCGAAACGGATATGCGCCAGGTCGGCCTCGCCCGTAAACCGGGAGAGTTTCTGCAGGGCCGCCACCTGATACAGCGAGCCGTCGCGCAAATGCAAGTCCGAACTGAACACGAGCCTGTGCGCGTCGAACACCCGCTGCGGACTCCAAGCCGCCCGCATCCGGAAATCCATATCCAGCACGCCCTTGATTTGCTCCGAACCGATTTGCTTTTGGCCGAAGTCGTTGAAGGCCGCGAAGACCTGCTCAATCCGCACGGAATCCAACTGGCCGGCCATCGAGAGGCTGAGGCTGTCCGCCGGCCCGAAGTCTAGGCGCACGTTGCCCGACAGGCGGCCGCCGTAAGCCGCAAGCGACAGGTCGTCCAACTGCAGGCCGTCGGGCGTGTAATAGACGCGGGCGCGCAGGTTCTCGAACGGCCCGTGCGCATCGTAGATGAAGCCGGCCTGCAACGAGAACGTCAGGTGCAGGTGGTCGGTCAGTTTCTTCTGCCAAACCGAGGCGGATTTCGGCTCGGAGGGCTGGGGCGTTTGGACCGTAGCGGGCGACGCCGGTTCCGTCTTGCCGGCCATCAGATAAGCCCAGTCTTCCAGCACCACGGCATCGGCCGCCACCTCCGCACTCACATAGAGGTTTTCGGTCGGCGACAGCCAATAGGGCAACAGGTTTTCGATATGAATCCGCGTTTTCAGCACTTGATTGTTTACTTTAAGCAAGCAAGGTGAAAGCGTTAAGGCACTGGAAGAAAACAGAATGTTAGCACTGTCGGTCGCCACGGTAAACGAATAACTCTGCGGCATGGCCAGCGAGAAGTCGGCCAAGCGCAGACGCGCCTCGCAATCGGCCTTGGCAATCTCGGCATCGGTCCAACGGCGGAGGTCGAAAGAGGCGAACGTATTGCGGTAACGGATTTCCAAATCCGCCTGGCCCGACACCGTCACGTTGGCATCCTGGCCCGCGAAACGGCTGAACTCGGCCACATCGCCCGTCACACGGCCCGCGAAGTCGATGGTCGGCTGTTCGAAGTTGCGGATATCCACACGCCCCGAAATCAGGCCTTTGCCCATCTGCGCCGTCAGGGATTCCACATGAAGCTGCGAGGTCTTGGCCGCGCGCGCCGAGCCGTTGGTATAGAAGCCCGCCGCCTGGATTTTATCGAAACTCAAACCGCTGGCCTTGTGCCGCACCTGGCCGTTGCGCCATTCATAGTCGAGCCGCAGCCCCCAATCCCGGTATTTGTAACAGCCGCTCACGCGGACGTTGAGCCCCAAACGGCCTTTCAGGTCGTAGGCCGCCAAAAAGTCGGGCAACCGGTCCGCCGGCAGATAGGGGAGCAGGGCGGCCACATCGGCCTGTTTGCTCTCCACGCGCAAGTCCATCGTATTGTTGCGCAACGTATCCGGGTCGTAGGCCATTTGGCCCGACAGCGCGAAGTGCAGGCTCTCCACGCTGATGTCGCTCTTGGTCAACGTAAACAACTGTTGCGCCGCATCATGCGTCAGAGCCATGTTCAGTTTACCCTGACGGTCGCGCAGCCATACCCGCTCTCCGGCCGTCAGCTTCTGTAGATGGTAACTGCCCTTGACGTTGAACTCCTGCCGGTGGCCGTTGAAAAGGCCCGACGCCTGGATGTGGCGGCAGAGGAACTGCACGTCCAAATGCGTGCCCAAATCCTGATAGCGCACCAACGTATTCTTGGATACGATTTTACGCAGTTTGAAACGGATGGCCTTGGCCTCCGGGTTGTAACGCCAGATGATGTAGTTGTCGCTCAGGTCGGCGTAGCGTTTGAGATTGAATTCGCCGCCCGCCACTTCGATTTCCTCCACCTCGAAGTCGCCTTTGAGCATAGACACCAAATTGAAATGCAGAAAGATGCTTTCGGCCATAAACAGGGGTTCGGGATCGTCCTTCTGGCGTCCCATGCCCTGGACGCGCCGGAATTCGACCGACACGGACGGGAACGTGTGGAGCAAACCCACATCCACCTTCTCCACGCTCACGGGCGCCACCAACACCTGGTTCAGCTCGCTGAGCACGACCTGCCGGATGGCATCCTTATGGAAATGGAAATAGGCGGCCAGTCCGCCCACGGTAAGTAGGAACAGCCCCAGCAAGCCGCCGAGGCTCCACGCCAACGTCTTCCAAATACGCCGCATCTGTCCGGAATATCGCGAGGGTTACTTGTTCATTTGCAGGAAGCGCACCTCCGCCTCCGTCAGGAAACGCCATTCCCCGCGCGAGAGGTTCTTCTTGGTCAGCTCGGCGAACAGCACGCGGTCGAGTTTGCAGACCTTGTAGCCGAGGTGTTCGAAGATACGGCGCACGATGCGGTTGCGGCCCGAATGAATCTGCACGCCCACTTCCTTGCGGTGGGTATCTTCCACATATTCCGCGTCATCGACCTCCACCGGCCCGTCTTCCAGCGTCAGCCCTTGGAGCAGGGCCTCCATGTCGGCCTTGGCGAAGGGGCGGTCCAAGCCCACGTGGTAAATCTTGCGCGCGCCGTGCGAGGGATGCGTCAGTTTCTTGGCCATGTCGCCGTCGTTGGTGAACAGCAGCACGCCCGTCGTATTGCGGTCGAGCCGCCCCACGGGGTAGATACGTTCGGGGCAGGCGTCGCCGATGAGTTCCATGACCGTATGCCGTTGCTGCGGGTCATCGAGCGTCGTGATATAGCCCTTGGGCTTGTTCATAAGCAGATAGACCTTCTTTTCGGCCTTGAGCTTCTCGCCGCCGACCACCACTTTGTCGTCCGGCTTGACGAGCGTGCCCAGTACCGTGCAGATCTGCCCGTTGACCGTAACGGCGCCCGTGGCAATGAGTTCGTCGGCCTCGCGGCGCGAGCAGACGCCCGAGAGCGCGATATAACGGTTGAGGCGGATGGCGCCGGACTTCTTGGCGGCGTTCCGCTCCGGCGTGTCGGTTCTGTTGGCCGCCGCACCATAAATGCGCGCGCGTCCACGGCGCGGGGCTTCCTCATCGTAGGGACGGGCAGGGCGGCGTGCAGGCCGTTCCGAACGTTCGAAACGGGTGGGACGGGCGGCACGTTCCTCCCGACCGTCGGGCCGTTCGTAGCGGCTACCGGGGCGGGTTGTACGTGTGGGACGCTCACTGTGGCGCGTATCGTCGGGTCGCGCCGTGCGCGGGGCACGGGCAGGGCGGGACGGACGGCGTTCCGCGCGTTCGTCCTCATCGGTATGGAACGGAGGACGGGCGGTGCGGGCACCACGGGGTGCCGTCGCACGGGATTGGGAACGGGCACCGCCAGAAGGACGGTCTTCGCGGGAGGCGGTTGTACGGCGCGGACCGCCGGCACGGGGGGATTTGGGCGTATAAGCCATGGTCTTTGAGTTTTAGCGTAAGCGACAAAGATAGGCAAAATTTTCCGTATCT
>CAMXAS010000016.1 GCA_947179195.1 uncultured Bacteroidales bacterium | reverse complement strand
CGACAGCACCATCAGCCTGACTTACGATGCCGACCGCATGGACTTGGCCGCGTTTCGGAAAGCGGTGGCCGACATGGGCTATACGCTGATATTGGCCACGGCCGACCCGTTCAAGGAACAGGCAGAACAACAGCGCAAGGCCTATCGCCGTTTGAAAAAGCGCGTGCTGGGCGCATGGGCATTGGGTATCCCGTTGATGGTGCTCGGCATGAGCCACGGCTGGGACTTCCCAGGCAAGGGCTGGATTATGATGGGCTTGTCGCTGGCGGTCATGCTGCTGTTCGGCCGCGATTATTATATCCGGGCGTGGAAACAGGCGCGGCGGCTCTCGGCCGACATGGATACGCTCGTGGCCTTGAGTACGGCGGTCTCGTTCCTATTCAGCCTGTTCAATACGGTCTGTCCCGACTTTTGGACGAGCCGCGGCCTGCATCCGCATCTGTATTACGAGGCGTCCGGCATGATCATCGCGTTCGTCCTGTTGGGCAAGTTCTTGGAGGAACGGGCCAAGCAGGGCACGTCGGAAGCGCTGAAAGGCTTGGTGGCCTTGCAGGCGAGCGAGGCCATGGCGCTCAGGAACGGGAACTTCGAACCGGTCGATATCGTGCTGTTGCGGCCGGGCGATACGGTGTTGGTACGGCCGGGCGAGAAAGTGCCGGTCGACGGGCGCGTGTCGGAAGGCCAGTCGTTCGTCGATGAAAGCACGATGACGGGCGAGCCGGTACCGGTGCGGCGGCAGGCCGGCGACAAGGTCTTGGCCGGCACGCTGAACGGCGACGGCACGTTGCAGGTGGAAGTCACGGCTTCGGGCGAAGCCACGTACCTGTCGGCCATGATACGCAAGGTGCGCGAGGCGCAGGGCAGCAAGGCCCCGATTCAACGCACGGCCGACAAGGTGGCCGGCATCTTCGTGCCGACGGTCATGGGGCTGTCGTTGTTGACGTTTGCGGTTTGGATGGCGGTGGGCGGCACGGCGCGTTTCGCCGAGGCCCTGAACGCCATGGTGTCGGTATTGGTCATCGCGTGCCCCTGTGCGTTGGGCTTGGCCACGCCGACCGCGCTCATGGTGGGCATCGGCAAGGCGGCCGAACGCCATGTGCTTATCAAGGATGCCGCCGCGTTGGAGCAGTTGTGCCGCGTGGATACGGTGGTGTTGGACAAGACGGGCACGCTGACCGAAGGCAAACCCGGCGTGCAGGCGGTGTGGTTCGGTACGTCGGTGGCGCGGGCGCAACTATTGGCCTTGCTCAAGGCGGCCGAGACGCGGAGCACGCATCCGGTGGCGCGGGCGGTGACGGCTTGGATAGACGCGCAGGTGGAAGCCGGGGCGGAGACCGTGGCCGAACTGCCTGAAATATCGGATTATACGAATGTGGCGGGCAAGGGCTTGCAGTTCTCGGCCGCCGGCGAGACGTACTGGCTGGGTAGCCGCGCCTACGCGCGGGCGCAACAGACCGATGCCGCCGCGACGGACGCCCTGTTGACGCCGTGGGAAGCGCAGGGCCATACGTTGGCCGTCTTGGGACGCGGCAACGAAATCCTGGCGGCCATGGCCGTGGCCGACCGCTTGCAGGACGAAGCCCCGGCCGCCGTGGCGGGCTTGCAGGCCGCCGGCATAGACGTTTGCATCTTGAGCGGCGACCATGAAGCCTCCGTGGCGCGCGTGGCCGGTCGGCTCAATATTACGCATTATAAAAGCGGTCTGTTGCCCGACGACAAGGCGAAATACATACAGGCCTTGCAGCAGGCCGGCCACAAGGTCGCGATGGTGGGCGACGGCGTCAACGACAGCCAGGCCCTGGCCGTGGCCGACGTCAGCGTGGCGATGGGCGAGGGTACGGACGTGGCCATGCAGGTGGCCATGGTCACGCTCTTGCAGAACCGGCTCGCGCTTTTGCCGCGCGTCATCGACTGGTCGGGCAAGACGATGCGGAGCGTGAAGCAGAATCTGTTTTGGGCGTTCATCTATAACGTCATCGCCATCCCGGTGGCGGCCGGCGTGCTCTATCCGTTTACGGGCTTCTTACTGAACCCGATGCTGGCGAGCGCCGCCATGGCGTTCAGTTCGGTGTCGGTGGTGGGCAACAGCCTGCGGCTGAAGTTCAGGAAATGGGAAGATTAAGCTTCGGCTTGACGCCGTTGTTCGGTGCGTCCCGCGATGAACACGCTCAATTCGTAGAGCAACAGAATGGGTAGGGACGTGAGCGTCAGCGTGAACACGTCGGTGGTCGGCGTCACGATGGCCGCCAGCGTGATGATGGCGACATAGGCGTGGCGGCGGTATTTCCGCAGCAGTTGGCGGTTGACAATCCCCAAATAGGCCAAAAGCCAAACGAGGATGGGCAGTTCGAACAACAGCCCCATGAGCAGTGAAAGCGTCGTGAACGTGCCGAGGTAGGAATCGAGCGTGATGAACGGCAAGACGCTTTCACTCACGCGATAGGCGAACAGGAAACGGTAGGCGAACGGGAACAGGATGAAATAGGCGACGGCCAGCCCCGCCAAAAAGAGCAGATAGGAGGCGGCGAACACGCGGCCGACGGCTTTTTTCTCGTTCGGATAGAGGGCGGGTTTGAGAAAGCCGAAAGCCAAATAAAGCCAATAGGGCAGGCAAATCAGCAAGGCGGCGGAAAAGGCCGCCTTGAGGTGGGCCGAAAACTGGGACGTCAATTGCGTGCTGATCATCGGCAGGGCTTCCGCCGTATCGGCCATCTGACGCGGCCGGAGCAGGAAATCGAACAGAGCGTCCTTGAAGCAGAAGGCCGCGATGCTGACGATGCCCAAGGCGGCCAAGGCCTTGAACAGCACTTTACGCAGTTCGTCCAGATGATCCCAGAACGAAACGTTCGTCGGTTCAGCCATGGCTTATTGACCGCTTAGGCTTCCGTTTTATCGGACGCTTCTTTCTTCTCTTGCTTGTCGGACTCCGTCTCCGTGCCGTTCATGCCTTCCTTGAAACTCTTGATGCCTTTGCCGAGGCCTTTCATGAGTTCGGGAATCTTGCGGCCGCCGAACAACAACAGCACCACGA
This sequence comes from uncultured Bacteroidales bacterium, assembly GCA_947179195.1. Classification (GTDB taxonomy): domain Bacteria; phylum Bacteroidota; class Bacteroidia; order Bacteroidales; family P3; genus CAMXAS01. The sequence goes on along the minus strand of CAMXAS010000016.1, from coordinate 11,781 downwards.
TGGCGATAATCAGAATCTCCTGGCCGCCTAAACCCATAAACAGGGGCGTCAATAATAAATTCATCTTGTAAGAAGTAAGGATTAGGGCACAAAGATAAATAGAAAATTTCAAAAAACAGACGTATATTTGCAGGTCGTCGCAAGACGATGGATGGCTGTTTTGATTTGAAAAACAAGAAATTTATAAAGCTATGTTGATAGAGAAGATTGACAATCAGCTTAATAAAAAGAAGTTTCAACGCCGTCACGCGGGCAAGGTCGTCATGGTTTCCGGCGCGTCGTCGGGCATCGGCAAGGCGTTGGCCATAGAATTGTTGAACCGCGGTTTCTGCGTCTCGCTGGCCGCGCGTCGTGACGAGATTATTATTAGCTACCTGCGTGAATTATTCCCCGAAGAGGTGTGCGAAAAGCGTTGTTTCGTCATGCGCACCGACGTGAGCAAGGAAGAAGACTGCAAGAACTGGGTGGAGGAAACCTACCGGCGTTTCGGCCGTATCGACGTGCTCATCAACAATGCCGGCATCTCGATGCGCGGGCTGTTCGAGGAGTGCAACTTGGACGTGCTGCGCCGCCTCGTGGACGTCAATTTCTGGGGCGTGACGTACTGCACGCACTACGCGCTCAAATACCTGCTCGAAACCAAGGGCAGCGTCGTGGGCGTTTCGTCCATCGCCGGCTACCAGCCCCTGCCGGGCCGTACCGCCTATTCGGCCTCCAAGGCGGCCATGCAGGGCCTGTTGACCAATATCCGTATCGAAAACCGCAAGAAAGGCTTGCACGTCCTGATTGTCTGCCCCGGCTTCACGGCTTCCAACGTCCGGATTAACGCCTTGGACAAGGACGGCAACCCGCAGGGCGAGACGCCGCGCGACGAGGGCAAGATGATGACGGCCGAGGAAGTGGCGCGCCACATGATTTGGGCCATCGACCGCCGCAAGCGTTCGCTGATTCTGACGCCGCTCGGCCGGTTGACGGTGGCGGCCTCCAAAATCATTCCGGGCTTTACCGAGAAGGTGGCGTTCAGTTATATGGCCAAGGAACCCAATTCGCCGTTTTAAGCCTTAAAGCCGTTTGCCATGAACCTAATCCGCACGTTTGTCTTCAATCCGATACAGACCAATACCTACGTTATCCAGCACGCCGAAACGCAGGGCAGGGGCGTTATCGTGGACCCGGCCTGCGCCTGCACGGCCGAATTCGAACAACTTACCGCCTATATCGCCGAAAAGGGGATTACGGTGGAGCGCGTCGTGCTGACGCATCCGCATTTCGACCACCTCATGGGGGCGGCGGCCGTGTGCCGTCATTACGGCCTGCCGTTGTACCTGCACGAAAAGGCGGTGCCGCTGCTGGCCGCCTGCACGAATCCGGCGGCCACCTACGGGATGCCGGTGCCCGCCTTGCCCGAATCCTTGGAAATCCTGAAAGCCGGCGACCGCGTGCCCTTCGGCGACACGGCCCTGGAAGTGCGCTATACGCCGGGGCATTGCGAGGGCAGCGTCGTCTATGTATGGGCGGACCAACAGACGGTCTTTACGGGCGACGTCCTGTTCCGTGACAGCATCGGCCGTACCGACTTGCCGACCGGCGATTGGGATGTGTTGCGGAAAAGTATCTTGGAACAAGTGTTTACGTTGGACGACGCCTATACGGTGCGTCCCGGCCACGGCGGCCGCACAAGCGTAGGCTACGAACGCAGCCACAATCCGTTTTTAGGCTAAGGTCACTCCGCTTTTTCGGCGGCCTTGGCTTCGTCCCAGTAACGGTTCATTTCATCCAGGCTCATGCCGCTGAGCGGCTTGTCCTGCATAATCGTACGCGCTTCCATATGCTGGAAGCGGCGGATGAATTTGCGGTTGGCCAATTCCAAGGCGTCTTCGGGGTTGACGCCGATAAAACGGGCGTAGTTGACGAGCGAGAACAGCAAGTCGCCGAACTCCTCCGTAATGCGTTCGGGCGTGGATTGCGCCTGAATTTCGGCCTGCAGTTCGCCGCGTTCTTCCTCCACTTTCTCCCAAACCTGTCGCGCGTTTTCCCAGTCGAAGCCCACGCCGCGCGCTTTCTCCTGAATGCGGTAGGCCTTGACCAAGGCCGGCAGCGAATGCGGCACGCCCGCCAAAACCGAGTGCTTTTTCCCTTCCTTGAGTTTGATGGCCTCCCAGTTCTTCTTCACGTCCTCGTCGGTCTGCGCCTCAGTGTCGGCGAAGATATGCGGGTGGCGGCGGATGAGTTTCTCGCAGAGGCCGTTCACGATGTCCGTATAGTCAAAGCGGCCTTCCTCACGCCCCAGTTCGGCGTAGAAGAAGATATGCAGCAGCACGTCGCCCAGCTCCTTGCGGATGTCCTCGTAGTTCTTGTCCAAGATGGCGTCCGACAGCTCGTAGAGCTCCTCGATGCTCAGGTAGCGCAACGAGTCGAACGTCTGTTTCTTATCCCACGGGCAGAGGCGGCGCAGCAGGCGCAGGATGCGCAGCAAACGGTCGGTGGCTTCGGCCGGCGTCGTGGCCGGGGCTTGGTTCGGGAGCAGGTTTTCTTCGTTCATGATAAAAGCGCGTGTATTTTTTCTATGACGGTTTCGGGCGAAAGCGCGTGCAGGCAGGCGTAGTCGCCGCGGAAACAGGGTTTCTGGCCGAAAACGGAGCAGGGGCGGCAGGGCAGGTCGGCCTGCAAGACGCTGTCCTCCGGCAGGTGCCAGCCCAAGAAGCCCGCGAACGGGTGCGTCGCGCCCCAAACCGAGACGACGGGACTGCCGGCCAGCGCCGCCATGTGCATATTGGCGGAGTCCATCGTCAGCGTCACGTCCATATGGGCCAACAGTTGCAGTTCCTGTTCCATCGTCAGCTGTCCGATGACGGACACGATTTCGGGGAATGCCTGCCGCCAGGCTTCGGCCACGGCTTTTTCCCGCCCGCCTCCGCCGAAAACGAACACCTTGTATCCGGCATGGCGGCGCAGGCCGTCCACCACCTGTTGCATATGGTCGAGCGGGTAGATTTTGCCCGCGTGTTTGGCGAAAGGCGCCACGGCGATCCATTTGTCGCCGCCTTTGTCGCCCGTCAGCGCGCGCAGGGCGGTGATGTCCGGGCGTTTGTCGGCAAACAGCGAGCGGAACGTCGGGTCAAACGGAAAACCCAAGTCTGTGAAAACCTGGCGGTAGCGTTCGAAACTCGTCGGCAGTTGGCGCATGACCTTATGCCGCCGCCGTGTGAGCCGCCGTTTGTCGGCACGCCCCTTGTCGATGACGCGCACGCGCAGCCCGTCGAGACGGCAGCGCGTGCGCAGGTAGCGCGTGCGCAACACATCGTGCAGGTCGGCCACGTGCGTGAAGCCTTGCCGGCGGATTTCACGATAGAGACGGTTCAAGCCCGCCACCCCTTTGTAGAGGTTCAAATCCACGCCCCAAAAACGGACGTTGGCGGGTAGAAAACGGAAAGGCGCTTCAAACGGTTGTCGGCTCAGCACCGTGATTTCCAAATCGGGATAGCGGCGCGCCAAGGCGTCCACGAGCGGCACGCCCATCATCACGTCGCCGAGGGCGGAGAAGCGCAGGACTAAGAGTTTCATTTATTTGGCCGTGCCGTACAGCACCGGGTTCAGTTCGGGGTCGTTGTACATCTTCATCTGCTTGTACACGCGCATTTTCTTGCGTCCGGCGGCGATGTCGGCCAACAGTTGCTCGATGGAGTCCGAGAGGTCTTTCAACTGCTCTTCGAGCACGTTCAGTTTGTTCTGCGCCTGCGTGCGGTGCGCCTCGTCCGTACCCGCGCGCTGCGTCTCCTGCTTCATGTGGTAGATTTTGAGGTGCAGGATGGAGAGGCGGTCAACGGCCCAGGCGGGGCTTTCCGTATTGATGGTGGCGTCGGGCGCCACGCGGACGTCCTTGAACGTGTCGAGGAAGTAACTGTCGATGAGTTCCACCAAATCCGTCCGGTCCTGGTTCGACTTGTCGATGCGGCGTTTCAGCGCCAGGGCGGCCACGGGGTCGATGTCCGGGTCGCGGATGATGTCTTCCAGATGCCATTGCACCGTGTCGATCCAGTTCTTCAGATACAGATAGTATTCGATGCTTTTGAGTTCGTAGGGGTTGTTAATCGGTTGGTCCACATTGTCGGTCTTGTGGTAATCCAAAACGGACTGTTCGAAAATCCGGTTGAACAAAGGCACAAACTGCATGATTTCCCGTTTTTATGGTTTAAACATAATTTTGTGCAAAAGTCGTAATATTCCGTGACACTTACAAGATAAAAGTAAGTATATTTGCACTATGAGAAATCCCAAACTGAAAGCCGCCGTATGCGGCGGCCTGCTGGTGCTGCTGTCGTTCGTTTCGACGGAGGGCGGGTTGCGGGCCCAAAGTCCCGGCACGCTTGCCCCGGCCCCCGTAACGCAGGCGGCTCCTGCCCCCCAGGCCAAGCCGCAACGCACCCGTGCCTCCCGGCCGCCGCGCTGGGTCCGTTATCAGGGCGAATTGTTCACGGGCTATACGATGGGGCTGGGCTCGGATAACGACGTATGGGTTTACGACCGCGTGCCCTTGCATATGCTCAACGGGATGAACTTCGGCGGCGCGTTCTTCTTCGGCTTGGGCGTCGGGCTGAACTTCATCGGCGACTGGTCTTCGGTGGACGCGATTCGCCATGCCAGCAAAACGATTCCGATATATCTGAACTTCAAGTTGTATCTGCCGGCCCGCGAGAGCCTTTTCAAATTCTTCGTCGGGGCCGATATGGGCGGCATCATGCAGGACAAGGCGCAGGTAGGCGGGCTGTTGCTCGGGCCGATGGCCGGGCTCCGCGTCCGTTTGATCGGGCGGCTGGGGCTGAGCTTTTCGGTCAGCTATCTGTACGAAGGCTGGGTCGAGGGTATGCAGAATGCGGTCAGCCTCATGTACAACACGCACGCCCTGTCGTTCCGCGCCGGCATCACGTTCTAGGGCGGGGCTTGCTTCTATAGTCGTTTTTTCTTATATTCGCACACTTTTATGTCGGGGTAGGCTGGCATAAGGGTAAGATAATTATTTGATAACAAAGGAGATTCTTGACCGGAATTTCACCTACCGGTTGTTCCGCAAGAGGTTTCCGCAAAGCAATTTTATTGTATTATGGCAGACGAAAAGTATGCTAAGACCGGTATTGAGGATTTCGATTGGGATGCCCTGGAAGACCGCAATATCAAGAAAGAAAAGAAAAACGCGGCGCCCGCCGGCGAGTTGGACGAAAAATACGACAACACGCTCAAACAGGTAGCCGAACAGGAAGTCATCGAGGGTACGGTCGTAGCCAAGAATAACCGTGAAGTCGTGGTCAACATCGGCTATAAGTCCGATGGTATCATCCCGGTTTCCGAATTCCGTTACAATCCCGATTTGAAGCCCGGCGACACCGTTGAGGTTTATGTAGAAAGCCAGGAAGACGCCGCCGGTCAGTTGCTGCTCTCCCATAAGAAAGCCCGCATCCTCAAATCGTGGGAACGCGTCAACAAGGCGTTCGACGATCAGGAAATCATCACGGGTTACGTCAAGAGCCGCACGAAAGGCGGTCTGATCGTGGACGTGTTCGGTATCGAAGCGTTCTTGCCCGGTTCGCAAATCGACGTGAAGCCCATCCGCGACTACGATGTGTTCGTTGACAAGACGATGGAATTCAAGGTGGTTAAAATCAACCAGGAATACAAGAACGTCGTGGTTTCGCACAAGGCCTTGATTGAAGACGAAATCGAAGCGCAGAAAGCCGAAATCATGTCGCACCTCGAAAAAGGCCAGGTTTTGGAAGGTCTCGTCAAGAACATCACGTCCTACGGTGTATTCGTGGACTTGGGCGGCGTGGACGGTTTGATTCACATCACCGACCTGTCGTGGGGCCGTATCAGCCATCCGGAAGAAATCGTCAAACTGGACGAAAAAATCAAGGTGGTTATCCTGGATTTCGACGAAAACAAGAAGCGTATCGCTTTGGGCTTGAAACAGCTCACGCCGCATCCGTGGGATTCGTTGGATACGAACCTCAAGGTGGGCGACAAAATCAAGGGCCGCGTAGTGGTGATTGCCGACTACGGCGCTTTCGTGGAAGTTATCCCGGGTGTGGAAGGCTTGGTTCACGTTTCGGAAATGAGCTGGTCGCAGCATCTGCGTAGCGCGCAGGATTTCCTCAAAATCGGCGACGAAATCGAAGCCGTTGTCCTGACGCTCGACCGCGAAGAACGCAAGATGTCGTTGGGCATCAAGCAGCTGATGCCGGATCCCTGGATCGACATCGACAAGAAATATCCGGTCAACTCGCGCCATACGGCTACGGTCCGCAATTTCACGAACTTCGGTATCTTCGTGGAAATGGAAGAAGGCGTGGACGGTCTGATTCATATCTCCGACCTGTCGTGGTCGAAGAAAATCAAACATCCGGCCGAATTCACGAAAATCGGCGAGAAAATCGACGTCATCGTGTTGGATGTGGATGTTGAAAACCGTCGCTTGAGCCTCGGCCACAAGCAGTTGGAAGAAAATCCGTGGGATGTTTACGAATCCATCTTCCTCTTGAATTCGGTACACGAAGGCACGGTTACGAACGCGAACGAAAAGGGCGCGGTCATCGTGTTGCCTTACGGCGTTGAGGCGTTCTGCCCGGCGCGTCACCTCGTCAAAGCCGAAGGCGGTAGCCTGAAGAACGACGAAAAGGCCTCCTTCAAGGTTATCGAGTTCAACAAAGACAGCAAGAAAATCATCGTATCCCATACGCGCATCCATCAGGACGAAGTGGCCGAAGACAAGGCCAAGGCGGACAATGAGAATCGCAAGAACATGGACGATACGGCCAAAGCCATGAAGAAAATCAATGATTCGAACGAGCGTACGACCTTGGGCGACATTGCGGCTTTGTCGAATCTGAAAGATGCGATGGAAGCCGAGGAAAGAAAATAATTTCCAATAGGCTTAGCGTTCAAGCCCGTGCGTTCCGGATTCGAGAGCGTGCGGGCTTTTTTGTCATATCGGTATGGATAAAGAGAGAATCGCGGTGTTCCCGGGCAGTTTCGACCCGGTGACCGTGGGACATGAACTTTTGATTCGGCGGGCGTTGCCGCTGTTCGACCGCATCATCGTCGGCGTCGGGAACAACGGCGAGAAGCGGACGTGGTTCACGGAGGCGGAACGCGTGTCGTTCTTGCGGACGCTCTTTGCGGACGAACCGAAAGTGGAGGTGGCTTCCTACGCGGGGCTGACGGTGGATTTCTGCCGTGAGCGCGGCGCGAAATATATCTTGCGGGGGCTACGGACGACGGTGGATTTCGAATACGAAAAGACGATTGCCGTGGTCAACAAACGGCTGGCCGCGGATGTGGAAAGCGTGTTCCTGTGCGCGGATGCCGAGGTGGCGTTCGTGCAGTCGGCGGTCGTGCGCGATTTGCTCAAACACAACCGCTCCGTGGACGGCATCGTGCCGGCGGCCATTGCGGATACCGTGCGGCGGTTGGCCGCTGAAAAACGATAAGGGGATGAAACTGTCGATTGTCATCGTCAACTACAATGTCTGTTCGTTTCTGGAACAGTGCCTGCGCTCCGTACAGCGCTCGCAGGGCGTGGACTATCGGCGGGATATGGAGGTTTGGGTGGTTGATAACGCCTCGGTGGACGAGTCCGTGGCGATGGTCAAAAGCCGCTTCCCGTGGGTGCGTTGCATCGAAAACCGCGAAAACGTCGGTTTCGCCAAGGCCAACAACCAGGCCATCGCGCAATCGACCGGCGACTACGTGCTGTTGCTGAACCCCGATACGGTATTGGAAGAGAACACGTTGGCCGTGTGCTTGGCGTTTATGGACGCGCATCCGGAGGCCGGCGGGCTTGGGGTGCGGATGTTGGACGGCAACGGCCGTTTCCTGCCCGAATCCAAGCGCGGCTTGCCGACGCCCGAGACGGCCTTCTATAAAATGACGGGCTTGGCGCGGCTGTTTCCGCATTCAAAGCGTTTCGCACGTTATTATATGGGGCATCTGAGCGAATTCAAGACCTGGGAAGTGGACGTGTTGTCCGGCGCGTTCATGCTGATGCCCAAGCGCGTATTGGACGAGGTGGGCTATCTGGACGAGACGTTTTTCATGTACGGCGAGGATATCGACCTCTCGTACCGGATTACGCAGGGCGGCTATAAGAATTATTATCTGGCCGACACGCGCATCATTCATTATAAAGGGGAGAGCACGAAGAAAGGCAGCCTGAACTACGTGCGCGTGTTCTATAAGGCGATGGAGATTTTCGTCGCCAAGCATTTCAAGGGCACGTTGGGCGGGGCGTATGCGTTCCTGTTGAAGGGCGCGATTTGGTTGCGCGCTTCGATGGCGGTCGGTCGGCGGTTGTTGCGCCGCGCCTTCCTGCCGTTGTGGGATTTGCTTTGGTTTTATGCCCTCTTGGTGGGGCTGTCCTACGGATGGGGGCGGTTGGCGTTCGGCGATTGGCATTATTACGGACCGGTTTACCGGCACCTTCTGTGGGTGTATGCGGCCATTTTGGTGGCGGGCGGCCTGTTGGTCGGCGCATACCGGAATCCGATACGGTTCCGGCGGACGATGGCCGGCTACGGGCTCGGTTTGGCCTTGCTGTTCGGTTTCTTTTCGTTGGCCGGGCCGCAGTGGCAGTTCTCGCGCTTCGTGCTTGTGGCGGGCAGTGCCGCCTGTGCGTTGACGGCCTGGGGCTGGCGTTATGTTTGGCAATGGTGTCTGCCGGACTGGTGGATGCTTGGCAACGGCCGCCGCCGTAAGTACCTGTTGGCGGGCCGGCCGGAGGAAACGGAGCCGGCGCGGCGCTGGCTGGCGGAAAAAGGCGTTTCGGAGCGACAGATCGGCCGCATGGTTTGGCCGATGAGCGAGCGGCAGTTATGCGACCGCATCCGCATCGACCGGGTTTCGGAAGTCGTTTTTTGCAGTCAGGACGTGCCGTTTTCGGATATGGTGCGTTGGATGGAGGCTTGCCGTTCGGCGGGCGCGGAGTACAGCAGTTTTTCGGAAACAGGCGGCAAGGTGGCCGGTCAGAAAATATAGTCAACAATTACCCGTTAAGAAAAATAAAACGCGGCTATTTGTTATTTGCCGTAAAATATTTTTATTTGCATCCGTTTAGAAACACTAATGTTGTTATGGCTGCAAAGAAAAAAGCGGACAATGCTGCGCCAAAAGTGGGTAGGATTGTCAGTTATGACAAATTAGACAACGCGATAAAAAAACTGTTTGACGAAAAATATCCGGACGGGTACGAGGATTTCGCGATTCGTTATCCCAAGCCGAACGGGGATTTTTTCTACGCCATACCCTTGGATACGCCGACCGACCACTATCTGGTCAAGGTGGATGTCAAAATCGATTTGACCTACGACGTGGACGATGACAAAGGCTTCTTCGGCGGGGACGACGACGTGGAGGTGGATGGCGTGAACGATGCGCCCTCGACCGATGTGGACGATTTGGCGGACAGTCTGGCCGACGAATTTACCGATCCCGCCTAACCGAACCGTGGGCTATGCGTGGGGTGAACCATAAAACGACAGGGCGGTATGCCGCCGGGAAGGCCGTCTTCAGAGGGACGGCTTTCTTGTTTCGGGCCGCCTGTGCGGTGTGTTTGCTGGTGTCCCCCGGCTTGAATACGGGCGCGCGCCTCAAGGCGCAGACCGTCGATCCCTATGCGCACATCAAGCCCGTGGATGTGGCCGAGTCGCGGTACGACAGCGTGATTTTGGCCAACCATCTGATTGTGGATTTGACGGTTGAGAATCTGTTGTCCATGTTGTCGGAATACGAGAATTTCGACTATATCAACATCCATTATCCCAAAACCGATTTCACGCGCAAGAACGATACGACGTTCCTGGCCCTGTTGCCGGGTTTCGGACAGCGGTACGTGCATCCGGTGGCGGGGCGTGTGACCTCGCGTTTCGGTCCGCGCGGCGGCCGTTACCACTTGGGTACGGACATCAAACTCTATACGGGCGATTCGGTGCGCTCGGCCTTTGACGGCGTCATCCGTATCGCGCGCCGTAGCCGCACCTACGGTTATGTGATTGTCGTGCGGCATTACAACGGCTTGGAGACGTATTACGCGCACCTGTCCAAACTGTTGGTCAAGAAAGAGCAGGTCGTGCAGGCCGGCGAAGTCATCGGCTTGGGTGGCAATACGGGGCGGAGCTACGGCGCGCACCTGCATTTCGAAGTCCGTTATCTCGGCACGGCCCTCGACCCGGAAATCATGATAGATTTCGTCAACGGCCGCCTGAAAATGACGCAGTTGCCGATTTGTAAGGAGACGTTCGCCTATCAGATAGAGCAGAAGCAGGCGCGTTGGCATACCGTGCATTCGGGCGAAACGCTGAGTTCCATCGCGCGCCGTTACGGCACCACGGTGGGCAATATCCAGCGCCTGAACAAGTTGAGCGGTACGACCATCCGCGCCGGCAGTACGTTGCGCGTGCGCTAGGTTTCGGAGCGATGCGGATAGAACAGGATTTATATAAGGCCCTGTCGCCCTATATCATCGAGGCGGCCTTGCCGATGGTCATGGAACGGCTGTCGAGCCGCGCCATCCGCTTGGATTTTTCGGACCGGAGCGGTCGCATTCTGGGGTTTTACCGCGGTCAAATCCACCGTCTGTTCAAGCGGGCGGAAAAACGTATCGAGAACCTGGAAACCATTTCGTTGCAGATTTCCTTGAACCCTTATACATTGTTGTTGGTGTTCATCCACGAGTGGGCGCATCTGCTCACGCACCGGTATTATCCGCAGGCGCAGCCGCACGGCAAGGAATGGAAACGGCTGTACCGGCAGGAGGCGCAGGGCTTTCTGCGGCCCGATATTTTCCCGCCGGATATGCTGGAAGCCCTGACGGCCTATTTCACGAAGCCGGGCGCCTATTGGGACGACCGCCTCGTGGCGGCCTGCGCGCCCTACGGCAAGGACAGAAAGGCCTTTGAACGGATTTACAAACGCTTGGCCAAGAAAGGCACGTATCTGCCGGCGCCCGTGACCTACCGTTTGGCCTACGGGCAAGCGGCACCTAAGCGGAAAGTCGTCAAGCCGGAGCGGGAAGTTATAACGGAGCCGGTGGCGGTGGTGGAAACGGACGTCGTGAAGCCTCGGCCCATGGCGTCGGTTGAAGCGCTGAGGCGGGCGGCGGCCGGCACGCTGACGCTACCGGTGCGCGTCAAGGTACAGGACCGTTGGGCGCGGCTCGACCGGCGGAAAGACGACTATCTGACAGGCTGTTGGGAAGATACGGGCAAGGCGATGCGCGTTCATGCGTTGGCCGAAGTCGGCGTGCCGGCCGAGGGGGCGGCGGGGTAGGCCGGCGGCAGCGTGGAGAAAGCGGGGCAGCCGCATCCGCCGCCCCCGGACGCGTTGCGTCCGCCGCCCGGCAGGTAATACCGCTGCTGGCTGCAGGCGGTCGCCGTCAAGCATAAAGCGGCTATTATCAGGCTGATATTCAATGCGCGTCTAAGCGTTTCCGTCGGGTTCGAAAAAAAAGCGTTTTTCATAGGGCTAAACTTGTTCGAGGGCTTCTCTATTTGAGGCAAAAATACTACCTTTGCAACAGAAAACAAATATTTGTCCGACAAAACAATTCTCAAGTTCTATGAAATTGGATACAAGCAAATTCGTAGGCGAATGCCTGACTTACGACGATGTTCTTTTGGTGCCGGCCTATTCGGAAGTGTTGCCGCGGGAAGTGGATACGACCACGTATTTCACGCGCAACATCAAATTGAATATCCCGTTGGTATCGGCCGCCATGGACACCGTGACCGAATCGGC
>CAMXAS010000015.1 GCA_947179195.1 uncultured Bacteroidales bacterium | reverse complement strand
TGATACAGCACGCGGGCGCCGACGTTGCCGTCCCACTCGTCGGCCCTGTCGGTCGGGTGGGGGGCCACCTCGCAGAGGTCGAAGCCGATGATTTCGCGGCCGCTGCGGCGCAAGGCATCCAGCAGGTATTGCATCTCGCCATAGCGCAGGCCGCCGGGCACGGGTGTCCCCGTGTGCGGACAAAGCGCGGGTTCCAACCCGTCTATGTCAAAGCTGATATACACTTTTTGCGGCAGGCGGGCGAGGATGTCGGCCACCTGCGTGTCCCACGATACGCCTTGGCAGCGTGCCCGCTGCAACAAGGGGGCGGGGAACGTATGCACGCGCTTGTCCGCCGCCGCCCGTGCCATCTCTTCCTCACAGACGTCACGGATGCCCACCTGCACGAGCGATGTCACGGGCGTCGTCCCGTCGGCCCGGCGCAGTTGCAGCGCGTTGTACATAATCGAGGCGTGCGAGAACGTAAAGCCCTCGTAGGCTTCGCGCAGGTCGGCGTGCGCGTCGATGTGCAGGATGCCCCAGCTCTCGTGAAAGTCGGCCAAAGCCTGCCAGTGGCCGTAGGGCACGCTGTGGTCGCCGCCCACGAGGCCCACTTTGCGGCCCTGTTGCAGTTGCGTGCGGCATTGCGCCGCCACCCATTCGTTCAAGGTCTCCGAAGCCGCCTCTATTGTCAGCAGGTCGCGGTCGCCCTCCAGTTGTCCGCCTTCGGTCGAGGCCCGCTCGATGACTTTCTCCGCGATGGGCCGCATCTTGTGCGACGTATTCCGCAAGTCGGCGAAGTCGGGCTTCTCGGTCGCGATGCGTTTCTCCCAGGCTTTCGGCACAAAGAAATCGAAGAAATCCAACTGGTAGGAGGCGTTCAGGATGGCTTGCGGGCCTTCGGCCGCCCCCGGCTTGTAGGACGTCGTCACATCCCAGGGCACGGGAATCAATACGAGCTCGGCTTCTTCCGTCCGATAGGGGAAGCCGAAGAAGCGCCCGTTGGGCGCGCAGGCCGCGTTCGGATCAAAGGTCGTCATAATATCTTGATTTCCGTTCTTCGGTTCTGTTGGCGGCCTTCCACCGTCTCGTTCGTGGCCACGGGCTTTTGCGAACCGTAGCCCGCGGTTTCGATGCGGTCGGCCGCAATGCCGCGCGCTATCAGGTAGTCGGCCACCGAGCGCGCCCGCTGTTCCGACAGCTGTTGGTTGTAGGCCTCGCGGCCCGTCGCGTCCGTATGGCCGCTGATTTCGATGCGCCACTGCGGTTGTTCGTGCAGGAAACGCCACAGCCGGTTCAGCTCCGTAAACGAGGCCGAATCCAACTTGTAGTCGTCGGTGGCGAAGAAGATGTTGCGCAACACCATCGTTTCGCCCGTATGCACCTGAGCCAGTGCGATTTCCTTATAGAGCGGCGTCAGCGCGTGTGTGTCGTTGAGCGCGATATGTTCGGAATGAAACAGATAGCCTTCTTTTGAAACGTTGAGCGCATAGGTCTTGCCGGCCGGCAGGCAGACGAGGAAGTCGCCGTTGACGGCGTCCGAGAACGATTCCACCGTGGTCTGCGCCGTAGCCAAATCGACGAGTTCGAAATGCGCCTGCAAAGGCTCGCCACTGCGGGCGTCCCGCACCATCCCCTTCATGAACGAGACGAGGTTGGGGCGCGCCGCCTCATAGAGTTCGAAACGGTAGATGTCGAGGCCGCCTTGGCCGCCCAGTTTGCCGCTCGCGAAATAAGCCGTCTGCCCCGTGCGGTCCACGCTCAGCGTCGCTTCGTCGGCATAGGTGTTGATGGGGTAGCCGAGGTTGACGGCTTCGCTCCACCGGTTAGGGCCTTCGCGCCGCGCTACGAACAAGTCCATGCCGCCGAGGCCGGGGCGCGTGTCGGACGAGAAATACAAGGTCTCCTGGTCGGGGTGGATGAAGGGCGAGTTCTCGTTGCCGGGCGTGTTGATATTCGGGCCGAGATTGACGGGTTTCGACCAAACGCCCGCATCGCTGCGCACGGTCATCCAAAGGTCGCTGCCGCCCATGCCGCCCGCGCGGTTGCTGCAGAAATACAGCGTGCGGCCGTCGGACGAAATCGACGGCTGCGACTCCCAGGCCTCCGTGTTGACCGGATAGCCGAGGTTAATCGGCTTGCCCCAGTGGTCGCCGTTCTTGACACAGACGTAGATGTCGCAGGAGCCGCGGCCGTCCTCGCGGCCACAGCCGGCGAAATAGAGGTAGCGTCCGTCGGCCGAAATCGACTGCGCGCCCTCGTTGCCGTCCGAGTTGACGGGTTCGGGCATCCGTTGCGCCAGTGTCCATTCGCCCAGGCTGTCGCGCTCCGAAATGAAAAAGTCCTCCTCCAAATGCGGCGTCGGCTCAGCACGCTTGTAACGGCGCGTAAAAATCAGGTAACGGTCGTCCAAGGTCACGATGGGCAGGTATTCTTCGGCCGGCGTGTTGATGCTGTCGCTCAGGGCCTGCGGCGCGAACGGCACGCGGTTGCGGCTGAGGGCCAAGGCCTGCGCGTTGCGTTGGCGCACGTCTTCGGCCTTTTGTTTGAGGTTGTCCGATATCTTTTCGCGGCCGAGGAACGTGGCCAAATGCCGTTCGGCGTCCTCGTACAGACCGATGCTGTATTCCAGACGGCCAAGCGTATAGTAGGCGTTGGGGAAGACGTTGGGGTTGATGCCGAGGGCGGTCCGGTAACTCCATACCGACGAGTCGATGTAGTGCAGGTCTTCGTAGATGACGCCGCGCAACAGCCAGCTTTGGGCGTGGCCGGCGCAGATGTTGCCGGCGGAAGAGAGCGCGTCCAAGGCTGCCTGGTATTGACCGTCGTGATAGAGTTGGCGCGCGCGTTCGTAGTAGCCGAGCAGTTTGCGTTCGGCCGTCGGGTCGCAGGCGGCCGGAATATCCAGGGGCGGCATTTCCATGACTTGCGCGCCCGTGGCCGTCCACAGGCCGCCAATCAACAGCAAGCCCGCCGCCAAGCCGTTTTTCAGCGGCTTACCGAATGAGAAAGGGAACATAGGTTAAGGTATTACAATACAATCGCCAAGAGACCGACCACCGCGCAGTAGATGGCGAAATAAACCAGTTTGCCTTTGCTGACGATGCGGATCATCCACTTGCAGGCGGCCCAGCCCGAAACGAAGGCGGCCACGCTGCCGATGAGCAGGGCGGAGGCCGGAACGGCCGACTGCGCCATGTCGCCGGAAACAAGGCTCAACAGGTTTTCGCCCAAAATCGGCACCAACACCATGAGGAAAGAGAAGCGGGCCACTTCCTCCTTGCGGTCGCCCAACAACAGCCCCGTCGCAATCGTGCTGCCGGAGCGGGAGAGGCCCGGCAATACGGCCAAGGCCTGTGCAATTCCGATGATGAACGCGTCCTGATAGCGGATGCCGTGCCGTCCCTTGCCGAGGTATTGCGCCAGGCAGAGCAGGAGGGCGGTCACCAACAGCATGATGCCCACCAAAAGCAGGCCGTTGCCGAAAAAGCCTTCCACCTCGTCCTTGAAAAAGACGCCGACGACGGCCACGGGAATCATCGAAACCACCAACTTGAAGATATAGACGGTTTCGTCGTTGAGTTTGAAGCGGAACAGGCCGCTCAGCAGTTTGAGCAGGTCTTTCCAAAAGACGACAATCGTACTCAATACGGTGGCGCCGTGCACACAGACCGTAAACAACAGGTCGTCGGGCAGATGCACGCCCAACAGGCTTTTGCCGATTTCCAAATGGCCGCTGCTGCTCACGGGCAGGAATTCGGTCAAACCTTGAATCAGCCCCAACACCAAGGCCTGCCACCAACTCATCGTTTCCATCGGCTTATTCTTTCGGACGTTTCATAATCGCCCAGATTTCCACGATGAAACCGGCCAAAATCACGAGGGGCGCGACGACGAGGCGGCGCGTATTGAAAAGCGCTTCGCTGAATACGTTGGGATCGTCGCTACCGCCGCCCGAAAGCAGGACATAGCCTAAAATCAACAGCAACACGCCGACGCCCATCAGGATGTAGTTCTCCTTGCGGAAAGCGAAGTCGAAGCCTTTTTTCTCTTTTTCCATAATCGTATATACTAAGATAAGCCGCTTAGTTGTAAATCCGGTCGGAATTGCGCATACGCACGTATTTGTTGACCGAGAAATAAGCGGAAATCAGGGTTATCAATAAACCTAAGGCCATGAGCAACACGAATACGCCGATAATCATCGGCAGGTCGGCGCGGCTGATGACCTCCGGCACCTTGCTGTGCAGATACAGCAAGCCGGCGGCCAGCAACAGGATGGCCAGGGCCGCCCCGATAAAGCCGTGCACGAGGCTTTTGGCGAGGAACGGCTTGCGGATGAAGCCGGCCGTGGCGCCCACCAATTGCATCGTGTTGATGGTAAAGCGTTTGGAATAAATCAACAGCCGCATCGTGTTGTTAATCAGCAGCACGGCGATCAAGAGCGTCAGCGCCCCGAAGCCCATGAGCCAAAAGCTGATTTTGCGCACGTTGTCATTGACGATGCTGACCAGGTCGCGTTGGTAGAACATCTCCTTGACCATGTGGTAGCGCGTGATTTCGTGTTCGAACAAGGCCACGCTGTCGGGCTGCATATAGTCGGCCTTCAGGTGCACCTCAATCGAGGGCAGCAAGGGGTTGTAGCCGAGAAAGTCGATGAAGTCGTGGCCGAGGTCGGCCTGCAATTCCTGCGCCGCGTCCTTGGAACTGATATAGCGCGTCGATTTGACGTAGGGCGAGCGGTCTATCAAGGCTTTCAGTTCCAGAATATCCGCTTCGCGCGTCTTGTCCTTAATCATGACGGTGAACCCGATGTTCTCCTTCACGTAGTCGGAAATCTTGCGCGTATAACCGACCATCAGCGTCTGTATGCCGATAAGGAACAATACGAGCGCGATGGAGCAGACCGTGCTCACGTGCGCGCCGCGAATCCGGTTGCGTTGCAGTTTTTCGTCTTCCTGTATCATAGGGGTAGGTTAGGCCATCAGGAATGAAAGGTCTTGACCGGCCTGATATTCTTTGGTTTCCAAGCCGTGACGGAACACGCGCATCGGGCGTTCGCCGATGAGCGAGAGCGTGCGGCCCTTGACGCGGAGCATGGTGGCTTCGCGCAGCCCCACGATATAGGTGTCCGGCTGAACGACCATAAATTCCTTGATGCGGTCTTCGCGCGTTTCGCCGCCGTGTCCTTGCGGATGGGCGTCCAGATAGTGCGGGTTGATTTGGAACGGCACGAGTTTCAGCGTCTCGAACGAGGCCGGCTGGATAATCGGCATATCGTTGGTCGTGAACAGGCCGGGGCAGGCCACGTTGGAACCCGCGCTCCAACCCATGTAGGGCAGGCCGTTCTGCACCCGTTCGCGGATGGCCTGCATCAGGCCGTGGCGGTGCATTTCGTAAACGAGGTGGAACGTGTTGCCGCCGCCCACCAGCACGCATTGCGCTTTGGCGATGGCGTCGGCCGGTTTGTCGAACGTATGGACGGAAACGAGCCGCACGTTCATTTCGGCCAGTACATCCGCCACGCGTTTGGCATAGACGTCATACCCCATGCTGACGCCGGCGTAGGGCACGAACGTCACTTCGTCCACGTGCATTTCTTCAAAAAAGGCTTTCATGTGCGCCCGCGGCCAGCCCAGGTAGGCTTCGCCCGCATTCGTCGAGTTGCTGATCAGCAAAAGGTTCATTTCCATAGGTCTCGTTTAAATAATGTCCGCCCTGAGGGCTAAAAAACGAAAAACCGCCTCCTGTCCCGTCGCAACGGTGCAAGAAGCGGTTTCCGCTTGCAATTTAGTGAATGTCACTTTCTTTGATGCCCATGATTTCCAACATCTTGATGGCGGAGTCGGCAATCACGGTACCGGGGCCGAAGATGGCGCAGGCACCGGCTTTGTAGAGGAAGTCGTAGTCCTGCGGCGGGATAACGCCACCCACGGTCACGAGGATGTCGGGGCGACCCAGCTTCTTCAGTTCTTCGATAACCTGCGGCACCAGCGTCTTGTGGCCGGCCGCCAGCGAGGAAACGCCCAGGATGTGGACGTCGTTCTCCACGGCTTCCTTGGCGGCTTCCGCCGGCGTCTGGAACAACGGGCCCATGTCCACGTCGAAGCCGAGGTCGGCATAACCCGTGGCGACTACTTTGGCGCCGCGGTCGTGGCCGTCCTGACCCATTTTGGCAATCATGATACGCGGCCGACGGCCTTCTTTTTTCGCGAAAGCGTCGGTCATGGCCAAGGCTTTCTTAAACGTTTCGTTGTTTTTGGTTTCAGATGAGTACACGCCGGATATGGTTCTGATGACGGCCTTGTAGCGGCCGAATACTTTTTCCAATGCATAGGAGATTTCGCCCAACGAAGCGCGTTTGCGCGCCGCGTCGATGGAGAGTTCCAGCAGGTTGCCCTTGCCGGTGCGCGCGCATTCGGTCAGCGCGTCCAAAGCCTTCTCCACTTCGGCCTGGTTACGGTTGGCTTTCAGTTTGGCCAAACGTTCCAACTGGGCTTCGCGTACCTTCGTGTTATCGACTTCCAGCGTTTCGATGGGGTCTTCTTTTTCCAGACGGTATTTGTTGACGCCCACGATCGTGTCGGTCTTGGAGTCGATGCGCGCCTGCTTGCGGGCGGCCGCTTCCTCGATACGCATTTTGGGGATACCCGTTTCGATGGCCTTGGCCATACCGCCGAGTTCCTCCACTTCCTGAATCAGTTTCCAAGCCTTGTCCGCCAGTTCGTTCGTCAGCATTTCCACATAGTAGGAACCGGCCCACGGGTCAACGACGCGGCAAACCTGGGTTTCTTCCTGGATGTAAATCTGCGTGTTACGCGCGATACGCGCCGAGAAGTCGGTCGGCAGCGCGATGGCTTCGTCCAAAGCGTTCGTGTGCAACGACTGCGTGTGGCCGAGGGCGGCGCCCATGGCTTCGATACACGTACGCGTCACGTTGTTGAACGGGTCTTGTTCGGTCAACGACCAGCCCGACGTCTGCGAGTGCGTGCGCAACGCCATGGATTTCGGGTTCTTCGGGTTGAACTGCTTGACGATTTTGGCCCAAAGCATACGGCCGGCGCGCATCTTGGCGATTTCCATAAAGTGGTTCATGCCGATGCCCCAGAAGAACGAGAGGCGCGGCGCGAAATCGTCGATGCTCATGCCCGCGTTGATACCGGCCCGCAGATATTCGAGACCGTCGGCCAGCGTATAGGCCAGTTCGATATCGGCCGTGGCGCCGGCTTCCTGAATATGATAGCCCGAAATACTGATGGAGTTGAATTTCGGCATATTCTTGGACGTGAATTCGAAAATGTCGGCGATAATCCGCATGGAGGGGAGCGGCGGATAGATGTACGTGTTACGTACCATGAATTCCTTGAGGATGTCGTTCTGAATCGTACCGCTCAGTTGTTCCATCGGCACGCCCTGTTCTTCGGCCGCGATGATGTAGAACGACAGAATCGGCAATACGGCGCCGTTCATCGTCATGGAAACGGACATCTTGTCGAGCGGAATCTGGTCGAACAGGATTTCCATATCCAAAATGGAGTCCACGGCCACACCGGCCTTGCCGACGTCACCTACCACGCGTTCGTGGTCGGAGTCGTAGCCGCGGTGGGTCGCCAAGTCAAACGCGATGGACAGACCTTTCTGACCGGCCGCCAGGTTGCGGCGGTAGAAAGCATTGGATTCTTCCGCGGTCGAGAAGCCGGCGTACTGACGGATCGTCCACGGCCGCATGACGTACATCGTGGAATACGGGCCGCGCAGGAACGGCGCGATACCGGCCGCATAGTTCAGGTGTTCCATGCCGTTCAGGTCTTCCTGCGTGTAGAACGGTCTGACCGGAATCTGTTCCGAGGTCATCCAGGTACGGTTGCCGGCGGCCTTGGCAGCGCTTTTTTTGCTGTTGGCCTTATAGTCAACCTTTTTGAAGTCAGGTCTCATATAGTTAAACGATTTTAATTTGCGGTTTTCTAAAAACGCGGCAAATATAAGGATTTTTTTTGAAAGTGACACGCCATGCGTCCATATTCAGTACTTTAATAAAAAAAGTTTATCTTTGTGCTATGTTTTGGCGTAAAATCAAGTATAGTTTGCTGTTACTCACGATGTTATCGCTGACGGGCTGCGCCTATCAGAAGGAATATAACGCGGTGAGCAAGCGGGGCAGTGCGGCCGACAAGTTCAATTTCGCCGTCAAAGCCTACGACAAGGGCGACTATAAGAAAGCCATCACGGTGTTCGAGGAATTGATGCCGGTCTATCGCGGCAAGGACGATTTCGAGAGCCTGCTTTACAATTTGGCCTACGCCTATTTCTACGAGAAGGACTATTACATGGCCTCGTACTATTTCCGGATGTCGGGGCGTATGTTCCCGGGCAGCGCGTCCATCGAGGAAACGACGTATATGAGCGCCTACTGCAAGTTTTTGGAATCGCCCTTCTACAAGTTGGACCAGACGGCCACGATGGAGGCCATCAAGCAGTTGCAGCTGTTCATCAACTACTATCCGCACAGCCCCAAGGTGGCGGAAGCGGCGCGCCTCATCGTCGAACTGCGCGACAAGTTGGCGTTGAAGGCCTTTGAACTGGCCAATATGTACTACAAGCGCAACCTGTATAACGCGGCCTCGATCGCCTATTACAATTTCCTGCGCGACTATCCGGAGTCCATGTACCGCGAGGAAGCGGCCTACCGGATGCTCCGCAGCCGGTTCCTCTACGCCGAGAACAGCATACGGGAAAAACAGCCCGAACGGTACGCGCGCGTGCAGGAAGCCTACGAGTCGTTTATGCGTTCGTTCGCCGACAGCCGCTACCGCAAGGAAGTGGATAAGTATTACGGAATATCACAGTCAAAATTAAAATAAAACATGGATTACAAGAAAATCAAAGCCTCCCAGGAAGCCATCACGCGGGATGTCTCCAAATTCGACACGCTGACGGGCAATCTGTACGAAACCGTGGTCGTGCTCTCCAAGCGGGCCAATACGATTTCCTCGGCCCTGCGTCAGGAGTTGGTCAATAAGATTTCGGAATATACGCCGACCGCGGCGGCCCAGGAGGGAGCGGAAGAAGTGTATGAGAACAAGGAGCAAATCGAAATAGCGCGTTACTACGAGCAACTGCCCAAGCCCACGCTGATGGCCGTGCAGGAACTCATGGAAGACGGCCTTTGCTTCCGCCGTCCGTCCGAAGACGCCGATCCTATCGACTAAGCGGGAGGCAACCGTGTCGTTGCAGGGGAAACATATCGTTTTGGGCGTGAGCGGCGGCATTGCCGCTTACAAGACGCCGGCCCTCGTGCGCCTGTTCGTGCAGGCGGGGGCGGAGGTGCGCGTCGTGTGTACGGCGCACGCGCTGGAATTCGTCACGCCCCTGACGCTGGAGACCGTGTCGGGTAACAGCCTCTATACCGATATGTTCCACCGCGTGGGCGAGCGGAGCACGCGCCATGTCCATTACGCCGACTGGGCCGATGTGCTGCTCGTGGCGCCCGCCACGGCCAACATCCTGGCCAAAATGGCGCACGGCATCGCCGACGATGCGTTATCTACCTTATATTTGGCTTTTCACAAACCCGTGGTCGTCTCACCGGCCATGAACGTGCATATGTACGAACATCCGGCCACGGTGGAAAACCTGCGGCTGTTGGCGCAACGGGGCGTCCATGTGCTCGATGCGGCCTACGGGCCGTTGGCCTGCGGTTATGAAGCCAAGGGGCGTATGCCGGAACCGGAGGAACTCTTCCGCGCGACGGAGGCCATCCTGACGCGGACGGCTGAACCGGAAGCCGCGCCGCTGCGGGGCAAGAAGGTGCTTGTGACGGCCGGGCCCACGCAGGAACCCATCGACCCCGTGCGTTATATCACCAACCGTTCGTCCGGCCGCATGGGCTTCTGCATCGCCGACGCCTTGCAACGGCAGGGGGCGGAGGTCTTTTTGGTCAGCGGCCCGTCGGCCCTGCAGCCTGAAATGGCCGTCGCGCATTGGGAAAAGGTGCGGACGGCGCAGGAAATGTACGACGTGCTGTTGCGTTGGTGGCCCGATATGGACGCCGGCGTATTCTCGGCCGCCGTGGCCGACTACCGCGTGCGCGACGTTTCGGACGTCAAGATGAAGAAAACGGGCGGGCAGACCGCGCTCGAACTCGTGCCCAATCCCGATTTGCTGGCTTATGCCGGCGCACACAAGAGCGAACGGCAGTGCGTTGTCGGCTTCGCGCTGGAAACCGACCATGCGTTGGCCAACGCGGAAGAGAAACGGCGTCGGAAGAATGCCGACATCATTGTGCTCAATACGTTGGAAGACGCGGGCGCGGGCTTTGAAACGACGACGAACAAAGTGACGTTCCTCTATAAAGACGGTACGGCGGAGGCGGGCGAGTTGGAAAGCAAAGTCTCCGTGGCCGAAAGGCTCGTGCAACGGCTGGGCCGCTGTATGGGCGTGTTGACCCTTTGGTGCCTTTTGCTGTTCGGCGGCGCGGCCTTGCAGGCGCAGGAACTGAACTGCACGTTCCAGGTCGTGAGCACCAAGATACAGAGCGGCGACAAAAAGGTGTTCGAGACCATGCAGGACGCTTTGGCCGCCTTCGTGAACGGACAGAAATGGACGAACCTGCAGGTGGGCCCCGGCGAGAAAATCCCGTGCAGCATGACGATGGAGGTGCAGGAGCGCGACTTCACGACGGGCGTTACCAAGGCCTATCTGACCGTGCAGGCGCGTCGGCCCGTCTATAACGCCTCGTATCAGACCACGCTGCTCAACGTCGTGGACAAGGACGTGGTGTTCACCTACAATGCGTTCGACCCCATCGAATTTTCCGACAACAACATATCCTCCAATCTAACGGCCGTCGTCGCCTATTACAGTTACCTTATAATAGGGCTTTATTTAGACAGTTTCGCGCCCAATGCCGGCGAAGTCTGCCTGGGCAAGGCGGACAATGTCGTGAGCATGTGCCAAGGCATGAGTGAGCCGGGCTGGAAGTCGGGCGAGCGCAACAACCGCAACCGCTATTGGATGATAGAGAATTATATGAACGGCAACTACGGCGCGATACACAACGTGCTGTACCAATATCACCGCAAGGGGCTCGATTTGATGTACGGCAATCCGACGGACGGCCGCGCCGGGGTCTTGCAGGCCTTGACGGCCCTCAAGGCCTTGAACGATACGCGCAACGGCTTGCCGTGCAAACTCCTGTTCATGGAAGCCAAGTCCGACGAGTTGGTCTCCATGTTTTCGGGCGCCACGCAGGATGAACGGCAGCAGGCGGTGGCCCTCCTCAACGGCCTTGACCCGTCCAATGCCCAGAAATATCAGAAAATCATGTCGGCGCGATAAGGCGCACACCTTACGGGTCGGCGAATCGTTATTATGCTGAAACACCTCTCCATAGAAAATTATGCGTTGATACAGTCGGTTTCCCTGACGTTCGGTCCCGGTTTCACCGTGATTACGGGCGAAACGGGGGCGGGCAAGTCCATCCTGTTGGGCGCGTTGGGGTTGCTGTTGGGCAACCGGGCGGAAACGCAGGTGCTGTTCGACAAGGAGAAGAAATGCGTCGTGGAGGCCGTGTTCGAGATTTCCCGACCGGAGGTGAGCCGCATTTTGGCCGAAAACGACTTGGACGAGGCGGAAGACGGTACGCTGTTGTTGCGCCGTGAAATCACGGCCGCCGGCAAGTCGCGCGCGTTCGTCAACGACACGCCCTGCGGGCTGCCGGTGCTGAAAGCCCTGTCGGCCTATCTCGTCGATATCCATTCGCAGCATAAGACGATGGATATGGTGCGCCCGTCCTTCCTGTTGGAAATCGTGGACGGTTATATCCCGGCGGATCAGCGCGTGGCGGCCGAATACGCGCCGCTCTACAAACGCTATGTCCGCGTGCAGGCCGATTTGCAGGCCTTGGTCGAGGCGCGTCAGGCCTGGGAACGCGAACAGGACTATTGGCGTTTCCTTTACGAAGAGTTGGAGGCGATGCGGTTGCAGGCCGGCGAGCAGGCCGAATTGGAGACGCTGTTGGCGCAACAGCAACACGCCGAGCAGATTAAGGACGCGATGGAGGCGGCGCAGGTCGCCTGGACGCAGGGCGAGGAAGCCTTGGAGGCGCGTCTGACCCAAATCGTGCGTCAGTTGAAGAAAATAGCCGCCTATCACAGCGGTTTGCAGGCCGCGTTGCCGCGTTGGGAATCGGCCCTGATAGAATTGAACGACTTGCAGGGCGACCTGCGGAATTGGAGCGGCGCGTTGGACTTTTCGCCCGCCGAGAAGGCCGCCAACGAAGAGCGGCTCAGCCGTATCTATGCCTTGGAAACCAAACACCGCGTGCAGACCGTGGAGGAACTCATCGCCTTGCGCGACGAGACCGCGCGGCGGTTGCAGGCCGAAGACGGACGGGCGGAGGAACAGCAACGCCTGGAAGCCGAAGCCGGGGAACTGAAGGCTGCCTTGGAAGCCTTGGCCGTCCGTTGGCGGGAAGCGCGTCTGGAAGCCGGCCGCCGATTGATGCAAAAGACGCAGGAGGCCTTGGCCGATTTGGCTATGCCGGATGCCACGCTCGTGTTGCAATGGGATGAAGAGGCCGATTTTACGCCGCGCGGCAAAGACCGCGTGCGGCTGTTGTTCAACGCCAACAGGGGCGGCGAGCCCGCCGAACTGGGCAAGGTGGCCTCGGGCGGCGAACTCTCGCGCCTGATGCTGGCCATCAAGTCGGTCATTCACGAAAACAGTTTGATACACTGTCTGATATTGGACGAAATAGATACGGGCGTGTCCGGCGAAACGGCGGCCAAGATGGCCGTCATGATGCGGCGGATGGCGCAGTATATGCAGGTGGTCAGCATCACGCACCTGCCGCAGATAGCGGCCAAGGCCAACGCGCATTACCGTGTCAGCAAGCAGGTGGCGGGCGACCGCAGCCTGTCGCATATAGAACCCTTGGATGCCGGGGCGCACCGCAGCGCGATAGCCGCCATGCTCAGCGATGGCACGCCGACCAAGGAAGCCTTGGAAGCGGCGGACGTACTTTTAGAGAAAGGATTGTATGAAAGAGGAAGTTGACGACGTGTTCATGCCCGAGGACGTGGACCTGTATCAACGTTATTGGGCGGCGCGCGCGGATGCATCGGTTCCGATGCCGGACTTGGAGGAGGAAGACTATACCGCCTTGGTCAACATCTGCATGATGAAGCAGGAGTACGACAAGGGGATGTCGGTGCTGGACGAAGCGTTGGGCCGTTATCCCAACGATGACGAATTGCAACTGTGCAAGGTGGAGTTGTTGGCCGCGACGGAGAAGACCGACGAGGCCTTCAAGCTGTTGGACGAACTCGACGCCTGGTATCCCAACAACGAGGAACGGCTGGCCGTGCGGGCAGGGCTGTATATGAGTCAGGAACGTTACGAGGAAGCCGAGCAACTGTTCCGGCAGTACGAAAGTCTGGGCGGCGACGCCGGCGTGGCGGCGGCCGGTCTGGCGCAGTGCCTGGCCGTGCGCGGGCAGCGCATGGAGGGCTTCCGTAAAATCTGTCAATATCTGAAATCGGAGCCGGATTCGCCCGAAGTCTGCAACCGTTTCATCGTCTGGGCGATAGAGTGGGAGATGTTGAGCGAGGCGGCCGAAGTGCTGCACAAGATGACGGCCGAACAGCCGTACAACAAATATCTGTGGAAACTCCTCTACGAGATTTGCGAGATGCTGGAGGACCACGAGGGCGCGAAGGAAGCCAACGAATACACGTTGGCCATCGACCCCGACGACTACGAGGCGCACGGCCGCCGCATCCTGTATTCCGACACCTGCGACGCGGCCTTGGTGGAAGACAGTTTCAGCCGTTTTCAGCCCGAGAAATGGACCGATACGCAACGGTTCTACTTTTACAGCATCATGGCCGACTACTATGCCGACCACCAGCAGCCCGAACGCGAGTTGTTCTATATCAGGGAGCTGATGAAAGAGCCCTTGGACGACTTGGAGACGGCCGCGTTGAATTACCGTCTGGCGAGCCGGACGTTCAAGCGCGACGACGTGGCGGCCATCCGGGAGGCCTTGGCTTATTTCCGCACGGCGGCGGAGGCGTCGCGGCGCATGGACCGGCATTTGGACGGGATGTTGATTTCCGATATCCACCGCGGCATGGGGCAGTGCCTGTTGCTGTTGGGCGAGGAGGCCGACGGCCTGGCCGCTTTGCGCGAGGCCTGGCGTATCTCGTCCGCCAACGAGGTGGCGGTTTTCGATTATTTCATGAACCTCTGCATCTTGGATAAACTGGACCAAGCCTTGCAGGACATCGAACTCGGTTTGTCGGAAGAGGCCGACAACGCGCGCTATCAGTTGATGAAAGGCGTGATTCTGCACTATATGAACAAGCCGAACCAGGCCGAGACCTGTTTCAAGACGGCCTTTATCGCCGATCCGGAACTCGTGGCCATCGCCAAAGAGGGGATGCCCGAAATCATGGAGCTCCCGAACCTGCAACGCATTCTGAAAGAATTGGAATAATGGACGTTATGGGCGAACCGACCGCGGCTATCCGCCGTTACGGCTTATTGGGCTACCCGTTGGGGCATTCTTTTTCGCCCGCTTATTTTCAAGATAAATTCGCGCGTTTGGGTTTGTCCGGAACGCATACCTACGAACTGTTCGCGTTGCAGCCGGACGGGATTCCGGGGCTGTTGGCGCGCACGGACCTCTGCGGGCTCAATGTGACGATACCATATAAACGCGCGTTGTGGCCGTATCTGGCCGGCGCGGGCGCGGCCGCCACTGCCTTGGGCGCCGTGAACGTATTGCGCCGCCATCACGGCGCGTGGTGGGGCGAGAATACCGACGTCATCGGCTTCGAGCGGTCGCTGCTCGGTTGGGTGGGGCGGCCGGGCGATGGCGCGCCGGAGGCCTTGCACCATCGCCTGCGGGCGGCGGTCGTCTTAGGCGACGGGGGCGCTTCGGCCGCCGTACAGTACGTATTGCAACAATGGGGGCTGCCGTTCGACGTCGTGACCCGCCGCCCGCGCCCGCTTTCAAGCGGGCCGGCCCGCCGCTACCTGACGTATGACGGTTGGCGGGCTTCCGGTGGTTTCGCGGCTTACGGCCTCTGCGTGCAGACCACGCCCGTCGGGATGTTCCCGGATATGGACGGCGAATTGCCGTTGCCTTACGGCACGTTGGCCGTTTCGCCCGACCGGCCTTTCTACTTCTATGATGTCGTCTATAATCCCGAACCCACGGCCATGATGCGCCGTATGGCATCCTTGGGCGCCCAAGTCAAGGGCGGTTTGGAAATGCTACATCTTCAGGCCGAAGCGGCCTGGGAAATCTGGCAGAACGGTGAAGCACCTTAATGATTTAATAATCTAATAATTTATAACCGCCGAAATCGGGCGATGGTCGGAATAATCCACGGCCCCCACTTCAAAATGACGGGTCGCCAAGCGCGCGTCAATACCGTCGAAGCCTTTGCCGGTGGCGGGGACGAGTGCGGCGCGG
>CAMXAS010000014.1 GCA_947179195.1 uncultured Bacteroidales bacterium | reverse complement strand
ACCGTGCCGCTCAGCCGTGCCGCCGGCTACCGGTCGTGCCGGTTGCCTGGCCTCAGAACGGCAGCGCGTCGTCCGACGGGTCGTAGTACGCCTCGTCCTTATCCACGCTCGTGGGCACGGACGGCATCACGGGCTCGCCTTTCTCCACGGCCGGCGTTTCGGGCTTCTTGTTGCCGCCTCCGCCGCCCAGCATCGTCAGGTTCTGCGCCTCGATTTCGGTCACGTACCGTTTCTCGCCCTTGTCGTCTTCCCAAGAGCGCGTGCGCAGTTTACCCTCCACATACACGGCATTGCCTTTCTTGAGGTATTTCTCCGCCACCTCGGCCAAGCCGCGGTAGAGGACGACCGAATGCCATTCGGTCTGTTCGATGCGGTCTCCGTTGTTGTTTTTGTACGTTTCGGAGGTCGCCATCACCATGCGGACTTTCTTCTGTCCGTTGGCGAATGTGAAAACTTCGGGATTCTTGCCCAAGTTTCCGATCAGGATGACTTTGTTTACGCCATTCATAATACTGAAATTTTAAAGGTTTTGGATAATGTACGGACGAACTCCGCTTTTAACGATGTTTTTCCCTTAAAAAATCCAAAAACTTTTCGATGACCTTGGGGACGGCATAGTCGGCCCAGTGTTCCGGGGCCACGGGGAAACAGCCGTCCGTGTCGAGCTGCGGCGGCAGCTGCCGGGGCGCTTCATAAAAGAACAGGTGCAGCCGCTGATGCGTCAGCAGGTGCGTGTATTGCTTCACGCGTTTCAGGCCGGGTAGCGGGGCTTCGGCTGAGGCGGTCTCTATGCAGGGCAGGTCGAACAGCCCCTTCCAGATGTCGTTGGCCTGCCGCCGCCGCAGGTACAGCCCGTCGGGTCGCGCCACATAATAATAGTGCAGGTAACGCTCGCGCACGGCCTTTTTGGCCTTCTTGACCGGCAGTTGCTCCACGAGCCCGTCGCGCAACGCCCGGCAATGCTTGTGGTAAAAGCACAGTTCGGGGTTCTGCAGGCAGGGCGCCGACTTACCGGGCAGACACAGCAGCGCGCCCCATTCCATCATGGCCTGGTTGAACAGGTCGGGCCGCCGCCGGTCGATTTGCCGGTCCAAGAACGCCTTGATTTTAGCGCGGCAGGCGGGCGTATCCACGGGCTCGGTCATGCCGTTGATGCGGCTCACCACGCGGAACACGTTGCCGTCTATGACCGGAAACGGTTGGCGGAACGCGAAGGACAGGATGGCGGCGGCCGTATAGTCGCCTATGCCCGGCAACGCGCGCACGGCTTCATAGGTATCGGGGAACCGGCCGCCGTGCCGCTCGCAGACGCACTTGGCCGCCGCGTGCAGGTTGCGGGCGCGGCTGTAGTAGCCCAAGCCCTGCCATTGTTTGAGCACGGTCTCCTCCGGGGCTTCGGCCAAGGCCTGTACGGTGGGGAAGGCGGCCATGAAGCGGTTGAAATAGGGCAGGCCCTGCTTGACCTGGGTCTGTTGCAGGATGATTTCCGACAGCCAAATCGGGTACGGGTCTTGCGTATCGCGCCAGGGAAGGATGCGTTTGTTTTCTGAATACCAGTCTATTAATAAGTCGGATAACTGTGACATGAAAACAAAAATAGAAAAAAGCCCCGACAAAAGAGGATTATTTGGAAAATATTCTTATATTTGCATCGGCTAAAAATGGCGGGCAGTCCGTTTGGGGCTTGGCCCGGCATCAAGGCAGAGTACAAACCCATAATTACAAAATACCATGACAAAAGCAGAAGTTGTATCCGAGATCGCCGCTAAGACGGGTCTGGAAAAAACCGTTGTATTGGCGACCGTAGAAACGTTTATGGATGTCATCAAAGACAACATGATCTCCGGTCAAAACGTTTACCTGAGAGGTTTTGGCAGTTTCATCATCAAAACCCGCGCGAAGAAAACGGGCCGTAACATTTCGAAGAACACGTCCATCGAAATTCCCGCCCACAACATTCCCGCGTTCAAGCCGGCCAAATCGTTCCTGACGAACGTTAAGAAGAACGTAAAGGCCTAAGCCATGCCGAGCGGAAAGAAACGTAAGCGGCATAAAATGGCGACGCATAAACGCAAGAAACGTTTACGCAAGAATCGCCATAAAAAGAGATAGTTATCTCTTATAGATGACCCAAATATGCAACAGTAGGTATGCTTAGGCGTGCCTACTGTTTGTATTTTATCAAACGGAAGTTGTGTGAATAAGGAATTAATCGTAGATTCTAACGCGCAAGAGGTTGTAATAGCGTTAGTTGAGGATAAGCAGTTGGTGGAGTTGCATCGGGAAAAGAACAATACGATGCACTCGGTAGGGGATGTCTTTTTAGGCCGGGTCAAGAAGCTGATGCCCGGATTGAATGCGGCGTTTATCGAAGTCGGCGCCGAAAAGGAAGGCTTTTTGCATTATTTGGACGTAGGTCCGCAATTCGCCTCGCTCAACCGGTTCACGCAGTGCGCCATCAACGGCGACCGCGCGCAGACCGATATTCAGAAATACAAGAACCGGGAGGAAACGCCCAAAAACGCCAAGATATCATCGGTACTCAAACAGAACCAAAGCCTGTTGGTGCAGGTCACGAAAGAGCCGATTTCGACGAAAGGGCCGCGTCTGAGCGCGGAGATTTCATTTCCGGGGCGTTATCTGGTGTTGGTACCGTTCTCCAACAAGGTTTCCATCTCGCAGAAAATCAAGAATCCGGAGGAACGTTCCCGGCTCAAGAGTTTAATACAGAGCATACGGCCGCATAATTTCGGCGTCATCATCCGCACGGTGGCCGAGGGTAGGAGCGTGGCCGATTTGGATGCCGACATGACGGCGCTGACGAAGAAGTGGGCGCATATCGAACGGCAGCTGTTGCACGCCAAGGCGCCGATGAAGGTGTGCAGCGAGTTGGACAAGGCCGTGAGCATCCTGCGCGATTTCCTCAACAACGATTTCAACCATATCGCCACGAACGACCAGCAGTTGTTCGACGAAATACAGGCGTACATCCTGCGGATTGCGCCCGAAAAGAAAGACATCGTCAAGTTATACAAGGGCAAGGAACCCATCTTCGACCATTACGGCATCTCCAAGCAGATCAAGTCTTCGTTCGGCAAGGTCGTGAACCTGCGCCACAACGGGGCTTATATCGTCGTGGAACATACCGAGGCCATGCACGTCATCGACGTGAACAGCGGCCACCGCATGAACGCCGACCAAAGCCAGGAGAGCAATGCGTTGCAGGTGAACCTCGACGCGGCCTTGGAAGTGGCGCGCCAGGTGCGTCTGCGCGATATGGGCGGCATCATCATCGTGGATTTCATCGACCAGCGCGAGGCGGCCAACCGCAAGACGCTGTTCGACGCCATGGTCAAGGCCATGGAGAAAGACCCGTCCAAGCATACGGTTTTGCCGCCGACCAAATTCGGCCTCATCCAAATCACGCGCCAGCGGTTCCGTCCGCAGACGCAGGTCAAGGTGCTCGAAACCTGCCCCACCTGTGGCGGCACGGGCGAAGTCAAGCCCAGCATCTGCCTCACCGACGAAATCGACAAGCAGGTGGATTACCTGATAAAAGACACGAACGCGCGGCAGTTCACCGTGGTCGTGCATCCGTATGTCTATGCGTATATGCGCGGCAACTGGCGTTGGGCGCAACGGAACTGGTGGCGGCGCTACCACCGCTGGATACGGCTCAAAAGTTACGATTCGCTGAATTTTCTGGAATACCGGTTTTACGATAAAAACGGCGAGCAAATCCAATTATGATACTGACGGCCGACCGCGATACCAGCCTGATTGATTTGCTGTTGGAAGCGTTTCCGGACAGCAACCGCACGCGCCTCAAAAAGGCGATACGCTTGGGCTGTGTCTCCACCGCGGACGGCGCGTTGATGAAACACGCGGAAACGCCTTTGCACAAGGGCGAGCGCGTATCGTTCAAACGCTATTCGGCGCGGGAACTCTACCGCGAGAAAGCGCCTTTCCGCATTCTCTACGAGGACGACGACCTGATGGTCGTGTTCAAGCCCGCCGGCATCCTGACCTCGGGCCGCACGACCGAAAAGGTGCGCTCGATGTTCGGCATCGTCAACAGTTACGTGTTGCAGAAGACGCGGCACCGGCAGCGGGCCTATACGGTCCACCGGCTCGACCGCGAGGTGTGCGGCCTGCTCATGTTCGCTAAAAACGAAGAGACCAAGGCGTTCCTGCAAGACCATTGGCAGGAGGTGGAGAAGAAATACTATGCGCTTGTGGAAGGCTGTCCCGAAAAGGCGTCGGGCGTGTGCAGCTCGTTCCTGAAAGAAAACGCGCGTCAGGTCATGTATTCGGTGGCGCAGGAGGAAGCCGGCGCCAAATGGGCGGTGACCCATTACCGGACGCTGCGGCGGCACGAGGCCGAGGGTACGGCCTTGCTCGAAGTGCGCTTGGAGACGGGCCGCAAGAATCAGATTCGCGTGCACCTCTCCGACATGGGCTGCCCGATTGTGGGCGACCGCAAATACGGCGCCGACGACAGCGTCAAGCGGCAAATCCGGCTCATGGCCTATTCGCTCGCGTTTCCGAATCCGCGGACGGGGCGGCGCGAAAAGGTGGAAATCGGTTTGCCCAAGGATTTTGAATTGCTGACGGGCGTTGAACAATAAACCCTACGGGATATGGAGCAGGAAGCGGAAAAGAAATTGCGGGCGGAAATCGCCGAAAAAGTGAAGCAGTATTACCAATTGCGTTTCGCGTCCGCCCCGTCCGACCCCGCGCTCGTGCACTATGCGGGCCGCGTGTTCGACGAAAAGGAACTGCAATATGCCGTAGAGGCTTCGTTGGACTTTTATCTGACCGAAAGCCGGTTTGCGCGCGAATTTGAGCGCCGTTTCTCCGACTTTACGGGTTCGGCCCACACGTTTATCGTCAATTCCGGCTCGTCGGCCAATCTGCTGGCCTTGACGGCGCTCACCTCGCCCCTTTTGGGCGCGAGGGCCCTCCGCCGCGGCGACGAGGTCATCACGGTGGCCGCCGGTTTCCCGACCACGGTCAACCCCATCCTGCAAAACGGGCTCGTGCCGGTCTTCGTCGATGTGGAGACTGGCACCTACAACGCCCTGCCCGAACAAATCGAGGCGGCGGTCGGACCCCGTTCGCGCGCCATCATGCTGGCCCACACGCTCGGCAACCCGATTGACCTGGACGCCATCGGCCGTATCGCCGAAAAGCATAACCTCTACTTGGTGGAAGACTGCTGCGATGCGTTGGGTTCCACCTATCACGGCAAGAACGTGGGCACGTTCGGCCATATTGCCTCCTATTCGTTCTATCCGGCGCACCACATCACGATGGGCGAGGGTGGCGCGGTCTGCACCGATTCGCCGGTCTTGGCGCGCGCGGTGCGCGCGCTGCGCGACTGGGGACGCGACTGCTACTGCAAGGGCGGCGAAAACGGCCGTTGCGGCCGCCGCTATACGCAGCAATACGGCGAACTGCCGTTGGGCTACGACCACAAATACGTCTATTCGCATATCGGCTACAACCTCAAGGTGACCGACCTGCAGGCGGCCGTCGGCGTGGCGCAGATGGAAAAACTGCCGGCGTTCATCGAAAAGCGGAAGGCCAATTTCCGCCGTTGGGAAGCGGGCTTCAAGGCTTGGGAAGACAAGTTCATCCTGCCTTACGCCACGCCCGGTTCCGACCCGGCCTGGTTCGCCTATCCGGTCACGGTACGCGAGGGGGCGGGTTTCACGCGCACCGAACTCACCGACTACCTGCAGGGCAAAGGCGTGGAAACGCGCAACCTGTTCGGCGGCAACCTGCTGCGTCAGCCGGCCTATCTGTCCATCGACAAACGCACGGTCGGCGACCTGCATAACACCGACTATATCATGAACGCCACGTTCTTCCTCGGCACGTACCCGGGGCTGACGGAGGCGCAGATAGCCTATGTGTTGCAGCAGATAGCGGATTTTATAAAACAATAGCGTTCATCAAAACGGCAGCGTTATGAAAGCAGTTCTCTTGGCCGGCGGCTTCGGCACACGCCTCTCGGAAGAAACCGACGTCCGCCCCAAACCGATGGTGGAAATCGGCGGCAAGCCGATTCTGTGGCATATCATGAAGATTTATTCGGCCTACGGCATCAACGAGTTCATCGTGTGCTGCGGCTACAAGGCCTATATGATCAAGCAGTATTTCGCCGATTACTATCTGCATCAGGCCGATTTGACCGTCGATTTGCGGAACAACGGCATGGAAATCCACCATTCGCACGCCGAACCGTGGAAAATCACGCTGGTGGATACGGGCTTGAACACGATGACGGGCGGCCGTCTCAAACGTATCAAGGATTATCTTACCCCCGGCGAGCCGTTTCTGATGACTTACGGCGACGGCGTGGCCGATATCCGCATAGACGAATTGCTCAAGTTCCACCGCGCGCAGAAGAAACTGGCCACCGTGACGGTCGTGCAGCCGTCGGGCCGGTTCGGCGCCATCACGTTCAACGCGCAGGATGAGGTCAAGGTGTTCTCGTTCCAGGAAAAACCCAAGGGCGACAGCAGTTGGATTAACGGCGGCTTCTTCGTGCTCGAACCCAAGGTGCTCGACTATATCGACGGCGACGATACGATTTGGGAACGCAAGCCGTTGGAGACGCTGGCGGCCGAGGGCGAGCTCGTGGCTTACCGGCACGAGGGTTTTTGGCGGCCGATGGATACGCAGCGCGAGAAACGCGAGTTGGAAGATCTTTGGAATGAGGGCCGCGCCCCTTGGAAAATTTGGTAAATTATGTTGGACGGTTTCAATCGGTTCTATAACGGCAAGCGCGTCTTGCTGACGGGGCATACGGGCTTCAAGGGCAGTTGGCTCGCCATTTGGCTGCACGAGATGGGAGCGGAAGTGGTCGGCTTGGCCTTGGACCCCGCCTCCGAGCGCGACAACTACGTGCTTTCGGGCATAGGCGGTAAAATCAAGGCCGATTTGCGCGTGGATATCCGCGATGCGGCGCAGGTCAAGGCCGTGTTCGCCGAATACCGCCCCGAAATCGTGTTCCACCTGGCCGCCCAGCCGTTGGTGCGGCTTTCC
The DNA here is from genome assembly GCA_947179195.1 of uncultured Bacteroidales bacterium. Lineage (GTDB taxonomy): Bacteria > Bacteroidota > Bacteroidia > Bacteroidales > P3 > CAMXAS01. Next base: position 8,551 of record CAMXAS010000014.1, on the reverse strand, counting down.
TACGAACGTCCGGTCGAGACCTATGCCACCAACGTCATGGGCACGGTGCACGTGCTGGAAGCCGTGCGCGCCACGCCGGGCGTCAAGGTGGCCGTCATGATTACGACCGACAAATGCTACGAGAACAAAGAACAGATATGGGCCTACCGCGAGAATGAGCCGATGGGCGGCTACGACCCTTACAGCAGCAGCAAGGGCGCGGCCGAAATCGCCATCAGCAGTTGGCGGCGCAGTTTTTTCAATCCCGAACAATACGGCAAGCACGGCAAGAGCGTGGCGAGCGTCCGCGCCGGTAACGTCATCGGCGGGGGCGACTGGGCGGCCGACCGCATCGTGCCCGATTGCATCCGGGCGTTGGAAGCCGGCCAACCGATTGGCATCCGAAGCCCCAAGGCGGTGCGTCCGTGGCAGCACGTGTTGGAACCGTTGGGCGGCTACCTGCTGTTGGCGCAAAAGATGTGGGAAGCCCCCACGCGCTACTGCGAGGGCTGGAATTTCGGCCCCGAGACTTCCGGCGTCACCCCGGTGTGGGAAGTGGCCGAAGCCATCGTGAAGGCCTACGGCAAAGGCTCGCTGCAAGACCTGTCGAATCCCGATGCCGTGCACGAAGCCCAGCTGTTGATGCTCGACATCAGCAAGGCGCGTTACCGTTTAGGCTGGCGGCCCCGCCTGAACATGGCGCAGACCATAGACCTTACCGTGGATTGGTACAAACGTTACCGCGAGACCGACGTTTACGGGCTTTGCGTCGAACAGATAGATAAATATATACATATCTGAAATGAAGAAGATCCTGCTCACCGGCGGTAGCGGTTTCATAGGACGGAACCTGCGGGAAAGTGGCCTTTCCCAAGCCTATGAATTGTATGCGCCCTCGCACGCGGAGCTGGATTTGTCGGACACCGACAGCGCGGATGCCTATTTCGCGCGCCACCGTTTCGACGCCGTGATACACGCGGCCGTAAAGCCGTCGCATCGGAACGCGCCCGATTTGACGAACCTCTTTTTCACGAACAACCGTATTTTCTTCAATTTGGTGCGTCATGCCGACCGCTGCGGCCGCATCCTCAACCTCGGTTCGGGCGCCATCTACGATATGCGGCACTACGAGCCGATGATGACCGAGGATTATTTCGGGCGTCATGTGCCGGCCGACGAACACGGCTACAACAAATACGTCTGTGGCCAATATATGGAACATTGCCCGGAAGACATCGTCGATTTGCGCATTTTCGGCATCTTCGGTCCATACGAGGACTACGCGATTCGGTTCATCTCCAACGCCATCTGCAAGACGCTGTTCGATTTGCCGGTCACGTTGCGGCAGGACAGGGCGTTCAGTTATATATATGTCAAAGATCTCGCGCCGGTTTTGGCCTGGTTCATCGAAAACAAACCGAAACACAGGGCCTACAACATCACGCCCGATGAGGTGTCTTCGCTGTTGGCGTTGGCGCAAAAGGTCGTGGCGCTTTCGGGGAAGGCTCTGCCGATACAGGTGGCCGCTCCGGGCGAGGGAATGCCCTATACGGGCAGCAACGCGCGCCTGCGGGCCGAAATGGGCGAGGGCCTGCGCTTCACGCCCGAGGACGAAGCCGTGGCGCAACTTTATGCCTGGTATGCGGGCATAAAGGATACTTTGGATAAAAATTGCTTATTGTACGACAAATGAGAGCGAGCGACTATATTTTCAAGCGACTCAAAGACGTCTATGGCGTGGAGCGCGTGTTCCTGATTACGGGCGGCGGCGCCATGCACCTGAACGACGCCGTGTATCAGAGCGGGCTGGCCTACACGTGCTGCCATCACGAGCAGGCGTGCGCCATCGCGGCCGAAGGTTACGTGCGTGCGGGCAAACGCTTGGGCGTGGTCAATATCACGACGGGGCCGGGCGGCCTGAACACGCTGACGGGCGTGATGGGGCAGTGGACGGATTCGGTGCCCGTGTTGTATATATCGGGGCAGGTCAAGCAAGCCACCACGATTGCAGCGTGTCCGGATTTGCGCCTGCGGCAGCTCGGCGACCAGGAAGTGGATATCATATCGGTCGTGAAACCGTTGGTCAAGTACGCGGCGCAAATCCGCAGGGCGGAAGACGTGCGGCGGATATTGGACGAGGCGGTGCACACCGCCCTGTCAGGCCGCCCCGGCCCGGTATGGATAGACGTGCCGATGGATATACAGGGGGCGGAAATCGATGAGGCCGCGTTGGCGGAATTTCCGGTTGAGGCCGTGCAGGCCATGCAGCGGAAGAAAACACCGGAAAAGACACGGATAGACGCCTTGGTCGATTTATTGCGGCAGGCGGAGCGCCCGGTGATGATTGCCGGCCATGGCATCCGGATTGCCGGGGCGCAGGCGGCTTTCAGGGCTTTTGTGGAAAAACACGCTATGCCGGTCGTCACCACGTTCAACGGGATGGATTTGTTGGAAGAGGCGCATCCGTGCTTCGTAGGGCGCATAGGTACATCCGGCAGCCGTTCCGGCAATTTCACGTTGCAGAATGCGGATTTGGTCCTCTCGGTCGGTTCGCGCAACAATATCCGTCAGACGAGTTATAATTACGAATATTTCGCACGCGGGGGCAAATTGGTTTGCGTGGACGTGGATGCGGCGGAATTTCAGAAACCCACGGTAAAGCCTTTCTTGGGCATAGAGTCGGATGCCGCTTGTTTCTTCGAGGCATTGTCGGCCGCCTGTCCGCAGGCTTTCGATTTTTCCGCTTACCGGGCCTGGGCGATGAAGCTCAAGGAAAAATACCCGAAGGTCTTGCCTCAATACCGCGATTGGCAGGATAAGGTCCATCCGTATTATTTTATGGAAAAACTGAGCGAGACCGCGCCGGACAATACGCTTTTCGTGGGCGGCAACGGTACGGCCTGCATCGTGACGTTCCAAGCGTTCAAGGTCAAGCAGGGGCAGCGTTATTTTTGGAATTCGGGCTGTGCCACGATGGGTTACGATTTGCCCGCCGGCATCGGTGCGGCATACGGGGCCCCGGAACGTCCGCTTTTCGTGCTGGGCGGCGAAGGCAGCATGATGATGAACCTGCAGGAATTGGCTACGATAGCGGGCAATAAGATTCCGGCCAAAATACTGTTGTTGAATAATAACGGGTATATATCTATCCGTCAGACACAGGATAATTTCTTCGCGGGCCGGCATATCGGACTCAACGCGGAGTCGGGGGTTTACTTCCCGGCATTTGAAAAATTGGCCAAGGGGTTCGGATTGCCGTATATGCAAATCCGTTCGAATGCGGAGATAGAGCCGGTGGTCAAGGAAATGCTCCGCACGCCGGGGCCGGTGTTCTGTGAAGTCTTTTTAACGGAGAAATATAATTTCGAACCTAAGACATCCTCGATGCGCAAACCCGACGGCAGAATCGTTTCCAAACCTTTGGAGGATTTGTTCCCGTTTTTGCCGCGCGAGGAATTTGAAAACAATATGATTATCCCACCCCTTAAAGAAGAATAACGATGAATGCATTGGAACAACGTATGGTCGATGCCTTGAAAGACCTCAAGGAAAATCACGGCGTGCTTGGCGTTAAGGCGGAGTTCGAGGCGGAAGGCACGCGTATGGAAGAGGCTTTGCGCTTGAAAGAAGTGGTGACCAAGGCGGGTTTGGATTTGACGATAAAAGTGGGCGGTTGCGAGGCGATTCGCGATATGTACGATGCCCGTTCCATCGGCGTGACCCGCATTGTGGCGCCGATGATAGAAACGCCGTATGCGTTGATTAAGTTTTTGGGTGCCACCCACATGGTTTATCCGCAAGACGAGTGGGATAATGTGGATTTCCTCATCAATATAGAAACGGAAACGGGCTACAGAAATCTGCCGGAGATGCTGAAAGTGCCGCATATAGGGGAATTGGCGGGCATCGTGCTGGGACGTACCGATATGTCGCGCTCCTTGGGCTTGACGGCCGATGACATCAATAGTGAACGTGTGTTCGGTATTGCTTCCGAAGCCTTGCCGTTGGCCAAGGAACACGGTAAGGAATGTGTGATAGGCGGCGGGGTATCGGCGGATTCGGTGCCGTTCTTCGCGCGTCTGCCGCAAGGTTGCCTGGATAAGTTCGAAACCCGTAAAGTACTGTTCAAATATCCGGGCGCGAGCGAGAAGAATATGTGTCAGGGTATTCTGAAAGCCGTGGGGTTCGAATTGATGTGGTTGAAGAACAAACAGGCTTTCTATGGCTCGATTTATCGGGAAGACGCACAGCGTATCCATGTGTTGCAGTCCAGATACGACAAATCGATAGAGGCCGCGGGAGGGAAATATGAATAACGCCTGTTTCTCGGAAGACAAGAAAGCCGAATTGTATCGGCTACGGCATTTTTTCTTCGATTTGGACGGCACGTTGGCCGACTCCAAAGCCGATGTGCTGGGCAGTATCGCGCAGGCTTACGAACGTCTCGGCTGGGATTACGATGCGTCCAAACTGCGCATCGGCCCGTTGTTGCCGGACATCATCGCCGCGATTTCCCCGCAGTTGGATGCGGCGCAGCGGCAGACCGTGGCGCAGACGTTCCGCGCGTTCTATACGGCCGGCAAATATAGCCGCACCGTGTTGTTCCCGGGCGTGCGGGCGTTTATGGAACGGTTGGCGGCGCAGGGCAAGACGCTCTACCTGGCCACGAACAAACCGCGCAAATCGACCTTGGAAGTACTGGACGTCCTGGGCATCAGGGATTGTTTTATGTATATAGGCACGCCCGATTTCGACGGCGACCATCTGCCCAAACCCGAAGTGCTCAAAGCGATGGTCAAGATGTTCGACCTTGACCCCGCGCAGGCCGTCATGGTGGGCGATACGGTGCCCGACATCGAGGCCGGCCGTTATGCCGGCATGAAGACCATGGCGTTTACGGGCGGCTACGGCGGGGCGGATTTCGCTACGGAAAGCCGGGCCGATTTCGTCATCCATACGTACGAGGAATTGCTTTAACCCATAGGTTCACACCGGTATGAAAAAGAAAATCTCCATCATCACGGCCTGCTATAACGAAGAAGAGAACGTGGCCATTCTGTGCGAACGGATTCGCGCGGTCATGCAGACGTTGCCGCAATACGACTACGAGCATATCTTCATCGACAATGCGTCCAAAGACCGTACGGTCGAACTCATCCGTCAGGAAATAGCGGCGGATTCCCATATCCGTTGCATCGTCAACGCGCGGAACTTCGGGCATATCCGTTCGCCCTTCCACGGGATGTGCCAATGTTACGGCGACGCGGTCATCGCGATGGCCTCCGACCTGCAGGACCCGCCCGAGACCATTCCGGAACTCGTGGCGCGTTGGGAGGAAGGCTACAAGGTGGTTATCGGCGTCAAGAACCAAAGCAAGGAAAACCCGCTGATGTTCGGCCTGCGCAAGTTGTTCTACAACCTGCTGGCCAAGGCCTCGGAAACGGAACAGGTTAAGAACTTTACGGGCTTCGGCCTTTACGACCGTCAGTTCATGGACGTGTTGCGCGGCATAGACGACCCCTATCCGTATTTCCGCGGTTTGGTGGCCGAACTCGGCTTCGAGCGCGCGGAGGTGCCTTTCGTGCAGCCCAAGCGCGAGCGCGGCCGCACGCACAACAATTTCTACACGCTCTACGACATGGCCATGCTGGGCTTCGTCAACCATTCCAAACTGCCGTTACGTCTGGCGAGTTTCCTGGGCTTCGGCACGGCCATCGTCAGCCTGCTCGTGGCCATCGTTTATTTTATATATAAACTCGTGTATTGGGAGAATTTCTCGGTGGGGCAGGCGCCCTTGGTCATCGGGCTGTTCTTCTTCTCGGCCGTTCAACTGTTCTTTATCGGCATCATCGGCGAATACGTCGGCGCCATCCATACGCAGGTGCGCAAACGGCCGCTCGTCATAGAAAAGGAACGCATCAATTTCGACTAAACCGCAGCCCATGTCCAACCTCACCTCCCAACTGAAAACGCTGTTCCGCAAGGTGTGGAACATCCACCTGATCCGTTTCGGCATGGTGGCGGGCCTGAACACGTTGTTCGGCTACAGCCTCTACGCGCTGCTACTGACGGTGGGCCTGCATTACGTATGGGCCACGCTCATCGGGCAGGTCATCGGCGTCCTGTTCAACTTCAGGACTTACGGCCACCTCGTTTTCCGCAACGGCGACAACCGGCTCGTGGGCAAGTTTGTCGGTGTATATGCGTTCACCTATCTGTGCAACATCACGGGCATCAGCTATTTGGTCAATACGGTGGGGTTGAGCGACTATTTGGCGGGCGGCATCATGGTCATCCCCATCGGCTTGCTGACGTTCCTGCTGAACAAACTGCTGGTGTTCAAGAAAATCAACGACGATATCAACGAAAGCGAACAAGTAAAACTACGGGATATGTTCAAACAGTGGTTCTCCGACAAAGCGCGCGGCATCTTTACGGTGCTGGCGGCCGCGGCCTTGGTTTGGATGGTTTGCGCGAGCTTCGACGCCGGGATGTCCGGTGACGAGGAAATTCATAACGTGCACGCGGAAAACGTCTATAACTTCTACGCCACCTGGGGCGCGGACTCCACGGCGGCCGTCATGCGGTCGGACTACAACCTGCCGTCTTACGGGCAGGCGGTCGATAATTTCGCCTACGCGCTGACGCGGTGGTTCGGGCTCGACGACGTGATGCAGACGCGGCATACGGTCAACGTCGTGTTCGCGTGGCTGGCCATGCTGTATGCGGCATTGTTGGCCTACCGGCTCGGGGGGCGCAAGTGGCTGCCGGCCATCTTCACGCTCGTGCTGTTCTTCTTCTCGCCGCGCTTCATGGGGCACGGCTTCAACGACCTCAAGGACTCCAACTTGGCGGCGGTCATGCTCATCGGCATCTACTATATCGTCGTCTTTTTGCAGGAGTTCCCCAAACAGCGGGTTTCGACGCTCGTCATGCTGGGGATTTGCATCGGCCTGGCGACGGCCATCCGTATCGGCGGGCTGTTGCTCATCGCTTACCTCGGCTTTTTCGCACTGGTTTATTTTATCCGTCAATATGGCTTTAAGTCGCTGTATGCGGCGGGCGAGAACCGGCGGCTGTTCTGGCGCAACATGGTGGGCTACGGCCTGCTCGTGGCCGTGGGCGGCTATATCTTGGCCGTGCTGCTGTGGCCGTTCGCGTTGCGGGCGCCGCTCAAGAACCCGATGGAAACCTTTACCTCCATGTCGCAGTTCGCCATCAGCATCCGCCAGTTGTTCGAGGGCAAAATGCAGTGGTCGAACCAACTGCCGTGGTACTATACGTCCAAGTTCATCCTGATGACCATCCCCACGGCCGTGATGACAGGCGCGATAATCCGGCTCGTGACGGGCTGGCGGCAGGGCAAGGGCTTTTGGACGTTCCTGCTGTTGTTCTGTTTCGTATTCCCCGTTTTCTGGATTACCTATACCAAGGCCAACGTCTATGGCGGCTGGCGGCATTCGATGTTCGCCTATCCGACCTTGGTCGTGTTGGCGGGCTTGGGCTTCCACGACTTGGTGGCGTTGTGCCGCCGCCCGGCCCTGCGCTATGCGTTCATCGCGCTGCCGTTCATCCTGCTTTGGCATCCGGTTCGGCATTACCTTAAAAACCACCCTTACGAATACGTCTATTTCAACGAATGGGCGGGCGGCGTCAAGCAGGCTTACGGCCGCTACGAACTCGATTACTACTACCATTCCACGCGCGAGGCGGCGGAATGGGTCATGGCGCACGCCGACACGGCGCGTTTGGCACCCGGCGAGAAGATACAGGTGGTATCGTGGCATTACGCTTCGTTGAACTATTATCTGCGCGACACGGCGCATTTCCAAGCGGGGTTCTCGCGTATCTACGATATGGGCGACCGCGACTGGGATTATGCGGTGTTCACGGTCACGGGCATGAACCCCGACTGGCTCAAGAACCGCGCCGCATTCCCGCCCGTCAATACGGTATATACCGTTGAGGTGGACGGCCAGCCGATTTGCATCGTCTTGCAGCGTACCGACAAGTCGGACTTCTACGGCTACGAGGCCATGCGGCGCGGTGAGGCCGACTCTGCCATCGGGCTTTTCCGCCAAGCGTTGGAAGTCAACCCCTACAACGAGCAGGCCTTGGAACACCTGTCGCAACTGTACGCCGACCGCGGGCAATACGACAGCGCGTTGGTGCTGGCGGCCTTTTGGGTGGAGGCGGTGCCGAGCAATCTGACGGCCCTGCAACAGTTGGCCAATGTCTATTACGCGCGGCATGATTTTGCCAATATGGCGGCGGTGGCCCAACGGATTAAGGCCGTGGCGCCCACCGATATGCTCGGCTACTGGCTGTCGGCCCTGGGCAACATACAGGGTGGCAACCGTCAGAGTATGCAGTTGGCGCTGAACGATTTGCAGAAGGTCATTGAATACCGGCCCGACTTCAAGCAGGCCTATTATCTGATGGCGCAGATTTACCAGTCGGCGGGCGATAATACGTCGGCCCAGCGTTGTATGGACATCGTAAACCGTTTGCCGTAATGCCAAGCGGAAAAACCGGTGCTTAAAACTGCGAATCCGTAAAACGGATGTCCTTG
>CAMXAS010000013.1 GCA_947179195.1 uncultured Bacteroidales bacterium | reverse complement strand
TATCGTTCAGCCCTTCGGCCTCCACCGTAAATTCGACGACATAGAAATAAACGCCGTCCGGGCAGTCTTTGCCGTCGCCGCCCATACGGCCGTTCCATTCGAATTTGGGGTCATCGGACGAAAAGACCGGGTTGCCCCAGCGGTTGTAGATGTCGATACGGAAGCCCTCCACATATTGGTTGGGCAGGGCGCGGAACGTGTCGTTGTAGCCGTCGCCGTTGGGCGTGAACACATTGGGCAGACGGTAGGTGAAGCAGGAACGGTTGTCGGCATAGACGGTTTCGCTCGGTTCGCTCTCCAAGCCGGCCTCGTTGACGGCCGTGACATAATAGCAGGCCCAATAGCCCTCCGGCTCGTGTTCGTAGCGGGTTTCTTCCGTGGTGGCCACTTCCTCATAGACCGGCTCGCTGTAACGCTTGTAGTAGAGTTTATAGTAGGCCGCATCGGTGTAACAGTCGGCCCAGGCGGCCGAATCGGCGGCCCCGCCCGCCGCCCCTACCTCGAAAGACCAGGCGAGCGTGTTCATGAGCGGGTCGCAGCTGCTGTCTTGCAGGCGCAACGTAGGCCGGCAGGGCGTGCCCAAGACCGGCACCGCCGACACGATGTTGGAGCGGTTGAGCAAGGGCGACGGCAGGCTGTCGTTGTAGTAGGAACCGTAGCCCTCCACATAGTAACGGTAGGTGCGGTCGTTCTCCAAGCCCAAATCCACATAGTGGCGGGCGGCCACGCGCGCCACCGGCGCGAAAGCCGCCGAGTCGGGATGCTGGCGATAGACCGTAAAGTATGCGTTATGCCAAGGGTGCTCGAAATCCCAGTCCAGTTCGACACGGCGGCTGTGCGGCACGGCCATGAGGTAGGCGGAGGCATAGACCGGCGTGGCGTATTTAAGGGTATCGCCCGCCCCGTCGGGCAACAAGCCCAAGCGGTAGTAATAAGGATGCCCCACCGTATTGAGGCCGGTATCCGTCCACGTCACGACGCTGTCCAACGGGAAACGCCCCAACAGCCGCATATTGTCGGGCGTGTAGCCACCCAAAAGCCCGTAACCGTAGCCGTCCAGCACGCTGTCTTTCGCGCGCAGATGCCGCCATTCGAGCGCCATCCGTCCCTCCTGCGCATCGGTCGCCTCCACGCTGATGTGCGTAAAGACGGGCGTATAGGAGGCTATTTCGACGCAGGCGGGCGCGGAGGCGTAACTCTCGTCACCATCGGCGAAATAAGCGCAGACGCGGTAACAATAGCGCATCCCCGACGCCAAACCGGTGCTATCCACAAAGGCCGTATCGGATACCCCGACACACGTGCCGACCAGCGTATAGTCCGCGCCCACCCCGCCGCGGCATTCCTCAAAGGGTTCATCGTCCGCGGAACCGGCCCGGCGGTAGAGGCGGTAGCCCTTGGCATGGGGGCTGACGGCCATCTCCCACTGCAACCGCACCTGCTCCCGTTGCAAATCGTAGTCGGCCTGCAAGCCGCGCACGGCCGGCGCCAACACCTGTACCGCAACCGTCTTGAGGTCGGAAAGCGGCGGCGTGCCGCCGTCGGTGGCTTTCAAATATATACCATAAGGTTGTGCGCGCGAGTCGGATAGTTCGGTCTGCCAGACGAATTCGTAACGCACGCTGTCGGGCGCGGCGCCCAACAGCCGCAAGTTGGCCCCGCGCCGCGTGGCGAAGACTTCGCCCGCCGGCTGCATCTTGATACCATCGCCGTCAAGGTCGAGCGCATAGGCTTCGAACTGCAACCGCTGCCCCGCCTCCACGCAATAGGCGTCATCGCAAATGAGGTCGGGCGGATAGTTGTCGCACATCTGCACGACAATCTGCATATCGCGCGTCACCTCGCCGATAAGGCGGCCGTTGCGCCATTCCCGCACGAGAATCGCCACATTGTATTCGCCCTGCGTCACCGGATTTTCCCAAACCAAGTCGCCCGTTCGCTCGTCGATGTATATCGTGTCGGAAGCGGACGGAAACGAATAGCCCGCGATGTCTTCGCCGCCCGAAGTCCGGCAGCGTATCAGGCGGTAGGAAAGGCTGTCGCCGTCGGGGTCGTAGGCCGCCGGATTGTGGATGAACCGCCGCCCCACGCAACCGCGGTCATCGACGGGACGCGCCGTCAGCACGGGGCTGTTGTTGCCCGATGACATATAAGGGCTGATAACCAACAGCGTTTCGACATACATCGGCGTGTTGATGCTGTTGGGCATATTGACGACGCCCCCGTTGCGGTTGGCGTCTTCCATGCTGACATAATAGGAACCCGGCCCCGCATAGGTGTGCGTGCCGAAATATTCATTGACTTTGGTTTGCTGACCGGCAAGGACGGTGACACGGTCACGGACGAGCACGTCGCTGCTGCCGTCGCCCCAGTTGATTTCCAACTCGGGCCGGTCGGCCTCCGACTCGGTGAACGTGTAGGTGACCAAATGGAAACGGTACGTATATCCGGATACGTAGGTAAACGTGATTTCGGCCGCCTTTTGGTGCGTGGCCCGCAGGGGCGCGCACCATCCGAGCGCCAAAAGCCACAGACAGGCTATAGTCAACGGCCTGAGCCGCCGGCCCGCACGCTTATCCGATGCCGCATCCGCCCCCATCGCGCCGCCTTAGTCCAAAAGCCCGCGGTTCCGCAACAGCGGCTTCACGTCGGCTTCCCGACCGCGGAAGTTCTTGTACATCTGCAAGGCATCGTACATCCCGCCGTTCTCCAATATCGACTTGCGGAAGGCCGTAGCCACGGCCGGATTGAAGATGTCGCCCGTTTCAAAGAAAGCGTCGTAGGCGTCCGCGTCCAGCACTTCCGCCCACAGGTAGCCGTAATAGCCCACGGCATACATCCCGGTCATGATATGGCTGAAATACGTGGAACGGTAACGCGGCGGAATCTGGTCGATGAGGCCGCGTTTCTTGGTCAGGTACTGCTGCTCGAACTTCTCGGCCTGAATCGGCTTCTTGCCGTATTTGGTCTGCGTATGGTAGTCCATGTCCAACAGGGCGGCCGCGACGAATTCGGTGGTGGCGAAGCCCTGTCCGTATTTGGAAGCCGCGTCCATCTTCTGAATCAGGCTGTCGGGCATCGGCTCGCCCGTTTCGTAATGCTTGGCATAGAGTTTCAGCATTTCGGGGGCCACGGCCCAGTGTTCCATGATTTGCGACGGCAGTTCGACGAAATCCAACGGCACCTCGGCCAAGCCGCGGTAAGGCACGTTGGCCAGCAACGCGTGCAACGCATGGCCGAACTCGTGGAAGAACGTCTCGGTTTCGTCGAGCGTCAAGAGCGACGGCTTGTCGCCCACGGGCGCGGCATAGTTCGTGACGATGGACGTGACGGGCGTAAAACGCTGGCCGTTTTCCATACGCTGGCTTACGTAGTTCGTGTTCCAGGCACCGCTGCCCTTGTAGCCCGGACGCGCCACCATGTCGAGGTAAAGCAGGCCGAGCAGCGTGCTGTCGGCATCGTAGCAGGCATAAGCCGTGGTGTTGGGCGTCGGCATGGCCACCTGCGACGACACGTCTTCAAACCGCAGGCCGTAGAGCCGGCGGCAGAGTTCGAAGATGCCGTTGCGCACGGCATCCACCGAGAAATAGGGCCGCAACTCGTTTTCGTCCAAATCGTAGCGTTCGCGGCGGATACGGTCGGCATAGAAACGCCAGTCGGCGGCGGTAAAGGCCGTCTTGTCGGATTCGTCGGCCGCCAACAGCGGTTCCATCATCGCCAATTCTTCCTTGGCCTTGGCCAAACCCGGCTCGTAAACGCGCGTGAGCAGGTCATACACCCGCGCGGGCGTGCCGGCCATACGGTCGGCCAAGATATAGTCGGCATAGGTGGCGTAGCCCATGAGGTTGGCTTTCTCCAAGCGGAGCCGCAACAGTTCGTCTATGACCTTTTCGTTGTCGTTGGCCTCGTCGGAAGCCTGGCAACGTTGCAGATAAGCCTGCAACAGCATCTCGCGCAACGGACGGTTGGCCACATATTGCAAGGCCGGCATGATGCTGGCGTTGTCCAGCCCGAACTGCCACCCCTTGTTGCCGGCTTCCATCGCGCGGTCTTTGGCCGCCTGCATATAGTCGTCGGGCAAGCCTTCTATTTCACCCTCGTCGTTGACGACCAGTTTATAGGCTTCGGTGGCCGCCAGCACGTGCTTGCCGAACTCGTGTTCCAACTCGGCGATGCGGCCGTTGATTTCCTTGAGCCGGTTGCGGTCGGCCTCGTTCAGCTCGGCCCCGCGGCGCACGAACTGCTTGTAGGTCTCGTCCAACAGACGGCGTTCCACGGGCGACAGGTTCAGTTTGTCGGCATTGCTCTTGAGCCGTTTGATACGGCGGAACAGGAACGGATTCATATATACCTCATCCGAATGCGCCGTTTCCAGACGCAGGGCCTCCGGCATGATGGCGCGGAGTTCGGGGGTGGAATGCGCCGCCTCGATGTTCATCAGCACGAGCATCACGCGTTCGAGGTCCAGCCCGCTGCGGTCGAACGCCAGCAACGTGTTTTCAAACGTGGGTTCTTCGCGGTTGTTCACGATGGCCTCGATTTCGGCCTTATGCGCGGCGATGGCTTTTTCCAAGGCCGGCAGGTAATGCTCCGGCTTGATATAGTCGAAGGGCGGCGCGTTGAACGGTTGGTCCGCCCAAGAGAGGTCGAAAGGATTTTCCACGGTGGCGAATTTTGAGATGGCCGGCGTCGCTTCTGACGCGGCTTCGGTTGGGTTGTTTTCGATAGCGTCCTGCGCCGGGGCCGCGCCGTTGAGCGCCGCCAACAGCAAGGCCGCCAGTCCGAATCTTACAATGCGTTGTTTCATATCGGTTAAACTATTATGCGGATGAAAGGATAAAGATACGTTTTTTTTGACTTACGGCCAAAAAACGCGGGTAAAGCCACGCCTACCGGATGGCTAAGTACTTATGCGTCTGCAAAGAGAGCCGCCAGGCGGGATGTTGCAGGATATAATCGATGACAGCCTGCCGCATGGTGTCGGACTGGCTCCATTCGCATTGCAGGAAGGCATGAATACCGTCGTTTTGGAAGAACCGCCGGCAGGTTTCGGCGAAAGCGAAATCGGCCTCGGTGGCCACCACCACTTTCAGCTCGTTGGCCGCGCGGCTGAAAGCCGCTTGCAGCGGGGCGCCGGGCTTGGGCGAAACGCAAATCCAGTCCCACTGCCCCGAAAGCGGTTGCGAGCCGGAGGTCTCGAGCCAGCAGGCCAAGCCGGCCGCGTGCAGGGCCTCGCACAAAGGCGTCAGGTCGTGTATCAGCGGCTCGCCGCCCGTGACCACGACCGCCGGCGCCCCGCTGCGCGCCGCCCGGTCCGCCAACGCTTGGGCCGACAGCCGGGGGTAGCCCTCCGTCGTCCAGGTTTGCTTGCTGTCGCAGAATGCACAGCGGACCGGGCAGCCGGCCAACCGGATGAAATAGGCCGGCATACCGCTATGGAAGCCCTCGCCCTGCAAGGAATAGAAATCCTCCACCAACGGGTACATGGCCTACTCTTCGCTATTCTCTACGGTGGTTTCCGTTTCGCCTTCCACCGATTCCGCCGATTCTGGTTCAGCGGGTTCCACCGACGAAACCGTAGCGGGTTCAGCCACACCAAGCGTGGTGTCGGTATCTTCGTCCGTTACCACGGTCGGTTCGTCCGGCGTTTCCTTCCAAATACCGTCGTCCGTCTCTTGTTCGCCATCGCGCCAAACGCCGTCCCAGTCCCCATCCGGTTCCGACGGGGCCTCCTGCATTTGCTTGCGGTCGCGACGCCGTTGCTTGGGCTCCTGCAACTGACGGATTTCGTCGCTATAGTATCCGTTTTCGATAAGCCAAGCCTCGTAAGTACCGCCCCGCTCCGGCACCATCACGTTGTTGCCTATCGGGAAGCTGATGCCGAACATGAACTGCGCGTTGATCTGTTTCGCAGACACCTTGAAATTCGCGCTTTCCGTCCTGACACGGTTGAACACCACCGGCGTATAATCGCTCGCGAAAAAGAGATTCAAGCCCCACTTGGGCGTGATGTTCAACGCCCAACCGATGGTCTGCCGCGTTTTCAGGAACGAATAGCTGAACGCCAACGACAGCCATTTCAAAGGCTTCACGTTAAGGGAGGCCGTGAGTTCCGTCGTCACGTGGTGCCAATTCAGGTAGGTGCTCGACAAGAGGCCGACGCTGAACATATCGCGGTAGAAATCGTATTCCACGCCCGCGTTCATGCGCGCGAACAAGGCTCGCGTATAAGCCCTTTCAGGCACACTGGCCTCCATGCCGACATTCATGTCGAAATTCATATTACCGCTGCCGTCGCCACTGATTTCCATACCCTCGTAAACCAAATCGCCTTCCAAATCAAGCTTGGCCCCCGACTCCCGCCGATACGCGACAAAGCCCAAGTCGGTCAACGCGAACGAGAAGCGCAAGCCGCTCACATAGTTGGGGCGGTATTCGAAACCGAGGTCGAACGCAATCCCGTAACCCGCATCCCGGCCGAAATTGCCGCCTTCAAAGCCGTTGATGCTGTCGCCTTCCACCACCGGCTGCACGACACCGTGCATCTGCCCGCTGCCGTTCGTGTTCACTTGCCAGCGGTCGCCGCTCAACAGCAGGTCGGTCTTGGGGAAATCGCCCGACACGTCGAAAGCCGAATACAGGAATTTGAACTTGCCGCCCACGTGCCATTCGGGCGTAATGGCGCGCGCATGTCCCAACGCCAACGACATCCAGGCCTGGGCATTGAAGCCCACGTTCCGCATATGGTATTCGGTCGGGTCGCCCGTCATACCGCGTTTAAGGAACTCGAACGCCTCGTAAGGCAGGTTCATGTCGGCATGCACGTGCGCCGACAGATCGACCGACCAAAAGGAAGTACCCTCGTACCAGCCCCACGAAAGCAGACTGATGTCGGTATTCACGTTCACATAGTTGTTTTTGTGGAAACCCGACAGGGCTTCGTCGGCCGGCACGTCGGGATGCAGGAACGTCCCCAGTTTGCCGTTATCCAACGGATAAAACAAGGAATTCAATCCCATGTTGCTCTGCACGTTGACGCCAATCATGCCCAAGGCCGGGAAATTGAAATAGCCGAACTGCGGCATCAAGGCCGGATTGAGCCAATGCCGCTGGTTATAGCCCGGCAGGAAATACTCGCTCAGGGCAGGCCCCTGCGCCTTGACGGGCGCAAAGCAACACAAAAGGCCGAAGATGACGGCCAAACCGCTTTTGAGTGCGTTGTTTTTCATTACCTTCATTGCCTTGCCTCCTATTCGTTGTCTTCCAAATCACGTAAATCCACCGTAATGCCGCCGGGAATCCGGGCTTTGAGCGCGGCCCGCACCCACGAGGTCGTTTTGAGCGGCACGCCCTCGTTGCCCTCTCCCGTCGT
The DNA here is from genome assembly GCA_947179195.1 of uncultured Bacteroidales bacterium. Classification (GTDB taxonomy): domain Bacteria; phylum Bacteroidota; class Bacteroidia; order Bacteroidales; family P3; genus CAMXAS01. Next base: position 9,845 of record CAMXAS010000013.1, on the reverse strand, counting down.
CAGCGTGAACCGTAAAACCAAAGCCTTGACGGGATGCTGGGCCGTCGTCCCCGTACGGTCGCCCAATACCAAATCCAAAGACGTGGGTACCGCCGCACCTTCCGGCGTACCGGCCAAAATGCGTTGCGGCGCCGTCTCCATCGGCACTTCCTTCCCCTCGGCATCCAAGGCCGTCAGGAACAGCGTCAAATCCACCGGCATCGTATTCCAGGCCGTGCCCCCGATATGCAGTTCGTTTTTGGAAAGGATTTCATTGACCAAGTCGGGCAAACCGTCGATGGTGTCGCTCAGCCCCAAATGCAGGTCTTTGCCGAAGGCCATCGGCACGATGAAATCGTAATCGAGGGCGGCGGTATAAGACACGCTGAAATCATACACCATCTCCGAACTCTGGTCGGCCACGGTATTCAGTTCTATCTGCAAGGCTTCGGAATGCGGCGCAACAGGCTCGCCAAATCGCATTCGACGAACGTATAGCCTGCCGGCAACGCAGCCGGCTGCCGGTTGGCCAAATAATAGGTCGTCGTATCCATCTTAGCCTCCGGACGCGCCGGCAACAGCAGCTGCGCCTTAACGGCCTTGTCGGTTTGAGGCTGGCCCTGTACGACGGGCGTCACCGTCAGTTCATTCTGCAACGCGATGCCAAGATTCGTGGGCACGGACAGCAACAGATAGGGGGCATAAAAGTCGAAAATCATGTCCTCGCCGGTCAACACTTCGGGAATATCGCCGAAGGTCACGGTTTCCCGCACCGGGTCTATGGTCGGTTCAAACAGGCCTTCGAAACGCACCGGCGTCAAACGGGTCACCTCATAACGCGTATGCAACGTCATGCTCTTGCCTTCCCAATCCGCAAGCTGCGCCGTTTCATCCAAAACCACGACAAAGCTACCGGTATAGTGCAGATCGCCTGTCAATTCAAGACGACCGTCGGTAACCGGGAATTGCGAGAGATTTAAACCGGCTATCGGCATCGCGTAAGCCAAACGGCCGTCCTCAATCTTGCCCTGGATGCGCAGTTTGCCATCTTCCAACGGCACCGAGGCATCGGGCCGTACGTAGTCCGGCAAGGCCACCAACACGCTCATCCGCATATCCACATTCGGATGCTGTTTCAGTTCCGGCACATCGAACGTAAATTCCAACATGGCGCCGGCGGCCATCGCGATATAATCGATACGCTTGATTTCCGGTGCAATGTCATCCAAACCCGTCTCCACCGGCAGGTCATCCGCCACGGGTGCCGACAGCCCGACGGACTTCACCGCCGCGCCTTCCCGGGACGTTACGAACGTCAGCGTGTAATCCGAGCCGCCGTCAAAGTCCTGCATCGTCAATCCGGCCGCCTCCACTTGCGGCACTTCCATGTCCATCCCGCCTTCCTGCGTAATGGCCAGCGTACCGTCGTCCATCGCGGTCAAAAAATCCTGAACGCCATCGCCGGCGTCATCCAACAACGTCCGCGCGTAAATCGTGTCGGTCGTCCCCAGCGGCAAAGCCAAACTGTCGCCGCCCACATTGACGGTCAAATCGATATCGTCCGCCGCATATTCCTGCTCCACGCAGGACACCGAAAGGAGGCCCCACAACAGGCAAAGCCCCCATCCAAACAAGACTGATCGCTTCATATCTTCAATCCAAATAAAATTACCGAACCTTTAAAACGAAAAAGACACCGCCGATTCCAAACCGAAACCGACAGTGTCTTTACCACCTATCCCGCCGTTTTTAGAAACGACGTTCTTTGATACGGGCACGTTTGCCGGTCAAAGCACGCAGGTAGAAGATGCGGGCGCGACGTACCACACCGCGTTTGTTCACTTCCACCTTTTCGATGAACGGGGAGTTGACGGGGAAAATACGTTCCACGCCGATGTTGCCCGACATCTTGCGCACGGTGAACGTGGCCGTGGTGCCGCTGCCTACACGTTGCAGGACAACCCCTTGGAACTGCTGGATACGTTCCTTGTTACCTTCCTTTATCTTGTAACTTACCGTAATGGTATCGCCGGCTTTAAAAGCGGGCAGCTCGTTGCGTTGTGTCAAAGTATCCACAAACTGCATCAATTCCGGTTTGCTCATAACTCTTATCTTCCTTTTATAAAATTAACACTAGTTTGAATTTCAACCGCTTCGGCGACTACTTAAGGCTGTCAACCACCGCCTTGAAAGCTTCGGGGTGGTTCATGGCCAAGTCGGCCAGCACCTTGCGGTTCAAATCTATATTTTTGGCGTGCAGTTTACCCATGAAGGCGGAATACGACATCCCGTAGGGACGCACACCGGCGTTGATACGTACAATCCACAGGTTGCGGAAGCTTCTCTTTTTGGCCTTGCGGTCGCGGTAAGCGTACTGCAAACCTTTTTCCAAAGAGTTCTTAGCGACGGTCCATACGTTCTTTCTCCGTCCGAATTGGCCCTTCGTCAACTTCAGAGCCTTTTTTCTGCGGGCCCGAGCGGCCACTACATTTACTGATCTAGGCATTTTTTAATGTTTTTTGTTTGAGCGCCCCGTTTCAAGGAGGACTTCATGCTTCAAACAAGGTTCATAAATAATGTTTTTACCCTTTCGGGATTTGGTTTTGTTTTGGGACGTAGCTTAGAGAGCGAGCATATCCTTTACAGCCTTCACATTGGCGCCGTCAACGATGGCGGAATACGTCAGGTTTCTCTTCCGCTTCTTCGACTTCTTCGTCAGGATGTGACTTTTGTAAGCGTGCTGTCTCTTGAGCTTTCCCGTGCCGGTGAAAGAAAAACGTTTCTTCGCACTGGCCTTGCTTTTCATTTTTGGCATTGCTTATGATTTATTATTAGTTAATTGTTTCCTATTTCTTAACCGGCGCGATGATGATGATCATGCGTTTGCCTTCCATCTTGGGCATGGCTTCGGGCTTGCCGAATTCCAGCAAGGCCTCCGCGAATTTGAGCAACATCACCTCACCCTGTTCCTTATACACAATCGTGCGTCCCTTGAACAAAACGTCCACCTTTACCTTGGAGCCGTCCTGCAAGAAGCGCTTGGCGTGGTTGAGTTTGAAATTGAAATCGTGCTCGTCGGTCTGCGGGCCGAGGCGGATTTCCTTGACCACGACCTTGGCCGACTTGGCTTTCAATTCCTTCTGCTTCCGTTTCTTTTCGTAAAGAAACTTCTGGTAGTCGATAATACGGCATACCGGCGGGTTGGCGTTCGGCGTAATCTCCACCAAATCCAACTCCCGCGCTTCCGCCATCTGCAAGGCTTCCTTGATGGGGCGGATGCCGGGTTCGACGTTTTCACCAACAACCCGTACCACCGGCGCCGTGATGAAACGGTTAATCCGGTGTTCGGCTTCTTTCTGAACCGGTCCTCTGAACGGACGGTTGTGTCTAACGGGAATAGCTATGACTCTGTCCTCCTAATTTAGTTACTATTACAAATACTGTTTTACTTCTTCGTCTATCCGCTTGGCGAAATCGGCGAGCGAGAACGTGCCCAAATCGCCTTCCGCCTGCTTGCGCACCGATACCGATTCGGTTTCCTGTTCCTTTTCGCCCACGATGAGCATATACGGAATCTTGTTCAGCTCCGCGTCGCGGATTTTCTTGCCGGTCTTCTCGCTGCGTTCGTCCACGCTGCCGCGCAGGCCCATGTCTTCCAAACGGCTCTTGACCGTATGCGCGTACTGGGTATATTTGTCGCTAATCGGCAATACGATGAACTGATCCGGCGTGAGCCACAGCGGGAACTTGCCGCCCGTGTGCTCGATGAGCACGGCCACGAAACGTTCCATCGAACCGAAAGGCGCGCGGTGAATCATGACCGGACGGTGTTTCTGATTGTCGGCGCCGATGTACTCGAGGTCGAAACGTTCCGGCAGGTTGTAATCGACCTGCACCGTACCCAACTGCCATTTGCGGCCGATGGCGTCGCGCACCATGAAGTCGAGCTTGGGTCCGTAGAAAGCCGCCTCGTCGTATTCCACATACGTGTTGAGACCCTTTTCCTCGGCCGCCTCGATGATGGCGCGTTCGGCCTTTTCCCAATTCTCGTCGCTGCCGATATATTTGGCGTGATCCGTCTGGTGACGCAACGAAATCTGCGCCGTATAATCTTCAAAATGCAGCGTCTTGAATATCAAAAGGATGATATCGATTACCGACTTGAATTCGTCTTTCAGCTGGTCGGGCGTACAGAAGATGTGCGCATCGTCCTGGGTAAAGCCGCGTACCCGCGTCAGACCGTGCAATTCGCCGCTCTGTTCGTAGCGATAGACGGTGCCGAATTCGGCGAAACGCAAAGGCAAATCCTTGTAGGAACGCGGTTCGGAACGGTAAATCTCGCAGTGGTGCGGGCAGTTCATCGGCTTGAGGAAGAACGCCTCGCCCTCGATGGGCGTGGTGATGGGCCGGAACGAGTCCTTGCCGTATTTATCGTAGTGACCCGACGTTTTGTAGAGATCGACGTGACCGATATGCGGGCACATGACCTGCTGGTAGCCGGCCTTGCGCTGTACGTTTTTCAAGAAAGCCTCCAAGCGTTCCCGCAAAGCCGTACCCTTGGGCAGCCAAATCGGCAGACCCGCGCCCACTTTCTGCGAGAACATAAAGAGTTTCAAGTCCTTGCCGATTTTGCGGTGGTCGCGGCGCTTGGCCTCTTCCAAGAACGCCAGATATTCGGTCAGTTCCTTCTGCTTGGGGAAGGAAACGCCGTAAACGCGCGTCAGCTGCTTGCGCTTCTCGTCGCCGCGCCAATACGCGCCGGCCAAACTCATAAGCTTGAACGCCTTGATATAAGAGGTATTCGGGATATGCGGCCCACGGCACAGGTCGGTAAACGTACCGGTTTCGTAGAACGTGATGCTGCCGTCGGGCAAATCCTCGATGAGTTCGCACTTGTATTCGTCGCCTTTTTGCTTGAAGTAGGCCATGGCGTCGGCCTTGCTCACGTCCTTGCGCGTGAACGCCTGCTTCTCGGCGGCGAGTTTCAATACCCGTTCCTCGATTTTGGGGAAATCGTCGGACGAGATCTCGTAATCCATGAAATCGATATCGTAATAGAAACCGTTTTCGATATGCGGGCCGATGCCGAACTTGACGCCGGGATACAACTGTTCGATGGCCTCGGCCATCAAGTGGGCCGAAGAGTGCCAAAAAGCCGCCTTACCCTCGGCATCGTTCCACGTGAGCAACGTCAGGGTAGCGTCTTCCGTGATGGGACGCATGGCATCCCAAACCTGGTCGTTCACTTTCGCGGCCAACACATTGCGCGCCAAGCCCTCGCTGATGCTCTGCGCCACTTCCATGGCCGTAGTCCCCGGAGCGTATTGCTTCACGGAACCATCCGGTAAAGTTATGTTAATCATAGTCTTACAAAAGCCTTTTTAGGGCATTTAAAAGGTTCGCAAAGTTATTCAAAAAAATCCACAAATCCAAAAGGTTTTGAAAATCATTTATTTTTTATATCTTTGCAAACTTTGCTAATGGCACTTAACATGAAGAAAACGCTTCTCTTCTGGGCTCTGTTCATGGGGTTCTGTTGCGGCTGGGGGACGGCTGCGGCGGGCAACCCGCGTGCCATATTCCAAGGCAACCCGCACGACAAGTTCGGCAGCAACTCCCTGGCCTATTCGTTCCTCCCGCTCGTCAACAACGGCTTCGGCATCGAATACGACCGCCTGCTGACGCCGAAGAACGGCCGCCACTGGCTCAAAATCGCGCCTACTTATTATACGACCGTATCGTATTCCACGCTACGCAAAACCGACGTGGAGTTCCTGCGCGGTTTCTCGGTCAACGCCTACCACCGCTACAACTATTATGAAATCGAGAAGGCCGGCTTCCAGCTGTTCCTGCAATGGGGCCTGGGCTACGAGCAATACCGTTTGCGCGCGCACGACCAATCGACGACCGACATACAGAAATTGGACCTTGACGTGATGCTGGGCTTCCGGCAGATTATCGCCAAGCCACTGTATTTCGACTTCGTGTTGGGCTACGGCAACCGCTTTCTGTTGAACAAATCGTATGGCTACGAAGGGCCGACGTATGTACCATCGCCCGATGGCATACAACCGCCCCTGCCCACCGGCAAGGCCTACGACGCCCATATGTTCGACTACGGCTACGGCGGCCCCTGCCTGAGCATCAACCTGACGTTGGGCTTTATTTTTTAACGATTGACGATGATGAAACGCTTGCCGAATCTCTCCCTGCCTGCCGCACGCCGCACCACACGGCGGTTCGGCCTCGGCCTCGCGCTGGGCTTGGCCCTGTGCGCCGCCCTGCCGCTAAGGGCGCAGAACCGGGCGCAGCGTTCCAACGCGATTCATCAGATGTACAGCGAGAACCATATGGTGAGCCTGGTGCCGGTGCCGCTGTTCTTCAACGGCTTCCGCATCGACTACGACTGCCGCCTGCAGGATAACCTCTGGCTCAACGTGGCGCCGCAGTTCAACTACAAACGCAAGAACGGCCGCCCCGACAAGCAGTACAGTAAAGTGAACATGAACGCGCCGCTGGATGCGGCGGGCAGCAACAAACTGCCGGTTTATACACTCAACCAAACGGGCTTCTGCTTGGAACTCAACCTGCGGTATTACCAACCCGGCACGGGCAACGGCACCGGGACGAGCGGGCTATATTACGCGGCCGGCCTCGGCGTGGAATACAATATGTGCGACCGGCTCAACTCCGAAGACACGCCCTACTCCGTCAACACGATGCGCATCGGCACGCAGGTACAAATCGGCTATATGTGCAGGATGTGGCCGCGCGCCACGTTCGACATCTACGCGGGCGGCGCATGGCGCAACGCCATCAACAGTTTCGCGCAGCCCGAATACGAGGCCATCATGATGAAAGACGCCCAACGTTCGTGGACGTATCAGTATAACGGCATTTTCTTGGAAGCCGGCGTCCGCATCGGGTTTATGCTGTAGTTCCCCAATCTACCCTTTTCTATTCCTATATTATTCTGTCCTGTCGGACGGAGGATTTTGCGGCGCTTCGCGCATCGCCTCGATTAAACCTTTTCTTTTGTCGAAAAGAAAAGGTTTTACCAAAAGAAACGACCGCTCCGCGCGGGCTCTAAGCGGCCCCCCTGCGCTAAGTCACTCCTCCGCGCTTACGCGCTCCGTCGGGCGCCTGCGCACAAGGCCAGCCAGCGCTTTTTGCTTACGCGCTCCGTCGTTCGTCCCCCACGAGTCCCGCCAACGCTCCTTACATAAACTTTCGCTCTTGTATGCCTTGACGGGCGAAATCCTATTGCGGTTTATTATTGGGATACAGCAAAGGGGGCGCACCGCATGGTGCGCCCCCTTTGCTGTTAACGACAGATTATCGTCCGCCTACTTAACTACCACCTTACACCGTCTGCCGTCGGCTACGACGCGGAGGACGTAGATGCCGGGGCGCGGGAGCGTGATGGTGCGGTCGGTGCCGCGATACACGCGCTGGCCCGTGGCCGTAAAGGCTTCCACTTCGCCGAGGCCGTCAGCGAGGTAGGCCGTGCGGCCCTGCACGTAGGCGATGGGCGCGGCGGAGAGGGTCGCCTCGTTGGCCGTTGGAATAACCCGATAATGGGACTTCAAACTAAAATTCACTGTCTTGAATGCATCATTGTTTCCTCTATATCCTGTTGCATAACGATACACTACCGTATCTGTCTCAAAAATCAGACGCGAGCCATCAAGATGACCGCCTGTCACGCTATCAATTCGTGCAACATCCATACCGGTCAATGTACTCAGATCGTAACCATTATCTTTGTCCAAAAACACCCACAAACGGTTATCATAGCACAATAACTCACGTAAACCCATATTTCCCGTAAGATCCAACGACGTCAACCGATTACCATAGCATGACAAAGATTCAAGATTCGCATTCTTCGTCACATCCAATGTCTCTAATCCTACATTGGAGCAGTCCAATTTTGTCAACATTGTACAACCACTCACATCCAATGAGAACAAACAACTGCTATTGGAGCAATCCAATGTTGTCAACGATGAACAACCGCTCACATCCAACCATGTCGTCCTATTGCCATGATAAAGATTATTACGGAAAAATAACTCCTTTAACGATACGCAACCACGTATCATCCCTGTTAACCTCGTATCACTCGCATCTAACGATACTAACGGGTTATTATCACATTCCAAATATGTCAATTCCCCGCATCCACTAACATCCAAAACCGTCAACTGATTATCATTGCACCGCAAATCAAATATATTTTGCGATACATTCAACGATGTCAACTGATTACCACTACAATCCAACATACTCAATAAAGTACAACCACTCACATCCAACGACGTCAACCGAAGGCAAAAACAATCCACCTCCCCAATATGAGTTCCTACCATCTGTCCGGTAGGTGACTCTCCTTTATGAGCTCGGGGTGATTCTCGGAGCGTAACCGGAGACGCTTCTTCCTCACAAACAACCCGAAAACCTATGTCACCAGCCCTATCTATGATGTCGCTGTGCATGTAGCGAGATGTGACACGGCAATAACTCCCATCCGCCGCAAAGCCTCCTCCTCGGAATATGTGCATAGGCCAAACACTATCCCCTTGAGGATTAACAACCGGCCATAAATTGTAATAACCCAACCAATCCGAGCACCATTCCCATACATTGCCACTCATATCGTATAGTCCCAAGCCGTTCGGTTTCTTCGTCCCCACCGGATGCGTCCCATAATCGGGATGGGATTCGCCTAACGCATAACTATTATCATTATACCACGCGACCTCGTCAAGTACGTCCCCTCCTGCGTATTTCGCACCATCCGTCTTTTGACCGCCACGCGCCGCATACTCCCATTCCGCCTCGGTCGGCAAACGGTACTTCTTGCCTGTTCGCGCACTCAATTTCTCACAAAAAGTTACCGCTTCATTCCAACTTATATAATACATCGGATAAGTATCACCAACATTATACAAAACCTCTGATGACCCCAGTTTATCACGTTGTTGCGCCACAGTCGTCCCCATCACAGCCTCCCACTGTGCCTGTGTCACCTCATACTTACCGATATAAAATCCATCCAAACTTACCATATGCGCCGGTCTTTCGTCCTCCCTGGCGGCATCGCCCTGTTCCGACGTCGCCCCCATTAAGAATGTACCACCTTGGACATAAACCATATCCAATGCCATGTCAAAAGCGGTCTCCACATATTGCACATCCCGTGATTCTTGTAAAACCATCGGTGTCCCACAAAGCAACACCTCAAAAGAATTTTCCTGCGCATAAATATGAGACACTTCTTCGGCTTCACCTGTCGCATATACGTGTGTCGTATCGCCATCACCCCAATACAATACAAAATCGCCTCCTCGCGTGCCAGCAAAGCTAAATTTTTTAATCTCTCCCGAATCAGCCATCCACGTCATACGCAACGTGTCACATCGCACTCCGTTACCCTGCGCCAATAGGCGCCCACATGAACTTGACAACAACAAGCCCGCTACAAATAGGAATACCCATTTTTTAATCATCATTTTTTTCATAAGGTTTTTATTTAAGTTTGTATATACAACCATATACCGGTCGGACTACCTCCCGCCCGTTTTTAGGCCGCTAAGATACTATATATATATCCCGGCCAAATTTTTCGGCAACTTTTTTTTCAAAAAGTTTTCAACAAGTCGAAGGGAGATACCTGGAGGGCGGTTTTTGAAGTTTACGGCACTGCGTACCGCATGGCTCTTTTTGCGGTGTTCCGCCGCCTTCCTATTGCGCCGCTTCGCGTCGCCTTGATTAAAACCTTTTCTTTGATCACAAAGAAAAGGTTTTGCCAAAAGAAAGTTCGTGCAAGCCGAGCGCAGAGGCCAAGCTTGCTTGGACTATGC